>NZ_JBCPGE010000010.1:0-108603 GCF_040914025.1 Ruminococcus sp. RTP21484sp1_RTP21281st1_A8_RTP21281_210402 | reverse complement strand
ACGGACAGTGTTAATGAGAGTTTCTACATTTCTCTCTTCTTTGGTGATGATCTTCTCCCAGTCCCACTGGTCTACATAGATGGAATGGATGTTGTCAACATCCTCATCACGGCGGATGGCAACCATATCGGTGTATAAGCCCTCACCTACAGAGAAACCATATTTCTTCAGTGCATAACGCTTCCATTTTGCAAGAGAATGTACGATTTCAGCGTTGCAGTCCATGCCTTTGATGTCAAAGCTTACCGGACGCTCCACGCCGTTCAGGTTATCATTGAGGCCGGAACTTGGATCTACAAATATAGGTGCGGAGACACGCAGAAGGTTCAGCTTCTGTGCAAGTGTCTGCTGGAAAAAATCTTTCACAGTTTTAATTGCTACCTGAGTATCATGAAGATTAAGGTCTGCATGATAGCCCATAGGAATTTTTAATTGTTCCATGGGAATCCTCCTTGTTGATTGTGTTAATCTCTGTTTTCTGTTCACGATAATTTCTAGTCAGACCGTGAACAGGAACAATCTTGGTTTATTATAACAGGTATTTTCCCGCTTGGCAATTTAGACCTTGCAAGAAATATGCAAAAAAGATACAATAAAAGACAAAGAATGTGATGATTTTTCCCTGTTGGAGCAAAAACAGGAATTACAGGTTGTGGTGAAACAGAATAACCAGAGAACCGGGAGGATGTCTATGGAGAAAAAAAGGTGCCAGGTCTGCGATGGGCCTGTTGTAAATGGCAGATGTAAGCTGTGTGGAATGCCTTATAGAAATGATGAGACTTTGTATCATCTGAATGAGAACAGAAGTGACCATTACCGTCATGCTACCAGCCGGGCGCGGGCAATCATGCGCCAGGAGGAAATCCCACTGGGAGATAAGAAGGCTGGAAGTGCTGCATATAAGACCGGGACCGGAACAGGCGTGGCAGGAGCCGGAAATAAATATGATCAGAAAACGGGAACTGGAAGTTCTAAGTCACTGGCTGGTGCAGGCACAGGGAATTTTTATAATAAGGGAAGTGTGAAAGCTGGAAGTACATATGGAGGCAGCACTGGCGCTGCTAAGAATGGAAATAAGGTCTCTGTCCCTGCTGGGAATTATAATTCCAAGAGCAGACAAAGTACAGCTGGAACTTACAGCACTGCAGCTAAAAAAAGCAGTGTTTACACCCAGAAACCGGTAAAAAAGAAAAAAGGCTCCCTTTTTGGATGGCTCATGGTCCTGGTGATCATTTGCGCAAGCTTACCGGAAATCCGGGATTCCCTAAAGGACAGCCTTGCTCCGATACTTGAAGAAGAATTTGGAGATATGTTCGGCTCTGGGGCTGATTCAGCTTCTTATAAACTGATAGCAGGAGATGTGCTGGAGGTTGGGGAAAATGTGGATGGAGGCATTGTCC
Organism: Ruminococcus sp. RTP21484sp1_RTP21281st1_A8_RTP21281_210402; assembly: GCF_040914025.1. Lineage (NCBI taxonomy): Bacteria > Bacillati > Bacillota > Clostridia > Eubacteriales > Oscillospiraceae > Ruminococcus > Ruminococcus sp. RTP21484sp1_RTP21281st1_A8_RTP21281_210402. Next base: position 107,203 of record NZ_JBCPGE010000010.1, on the reverse strand, counting down.
CAGGATATTACATTGCTTCCTGTTCAAATGGTTTTGTAAGTTTTATGATCATGGGAGAAGATGGTGAAAACGGAAGCATGACAGTGACAGATGGTGTGGAGCGTAAGATTACCCTGAAAGAGGGAGATCTGATCGGAATCATAAATATAGAGTCGGAAGATTCCTCACTGCTGCTTACTGCACGCTGAGACTGGGAAAAGAATTGTAAAAAAGAATAGTAAAAAAAGAATAGTAAAAAAAGGAACCTCGTTAGATGAGTACTTATTTCGTCAGAGGTTCCTTTTTGTATGTTTAAAGCGTGTTTGAAAAAGCATTCCCGCAATCTGCACGCCCCATTTTGCAGAAAGCCTTTTTCAAACAGGCTCTAGTACATCGAAAATTAAGCTTCTGCTATATTGACGTAGGATGATTTCTTCATATGCAAGGCGGAGGAAGGAGGCGTAGCGGTGGCTACGGCGACTGACGACAACGCAGCAGATGAAAAATCAGACAAGTCAATATGGCAGTTACTTAATATTCGATGTACTAGCGGATGGTAGTTCCTGTTTTTCCTTCATAGCCCTCTTTGGCATGAGCCATATCGGTAATCACAGTGCTCCGGCCTTCCCCTTTCTCAATAAAGGAAATACCTGCTTCGATTTTGGGAAGCATGGAACCGGAAGCAAACTGGTTCTCTTCAATGTATTTCTTAGCGTCCGCTACAGTGATGCTGCCAAGCTTCTGCTCATTTACCTGACCGTGGTTCAGACTTACGTTCTCTACACTTGTGAGAATCAGAAGAGTATCGGCATTTAATTCTTCTGCAAGAAGTCCTGCGGCAAGATCTTTCTCAATGATGGCACTGGCACCGTGAAGGTTGATGCCCTGCTCAAGCACTGGAATTCCACCGCCGCCGGCTGCGATAACAACCTGGTCTGCATTGAGAAGTGCTCGTATAGTCTCAAGCTCTACGATTCTCTGTGGCTTCGGAGCTGCTACGATTCGTCTGTATCCGCCATCAGCAAGTCTGGTGACAAAGTTTCCTTTTTCTTCTTCTGCTTCAGCTTCTTCCTCAGTGAGAACACGTCCGATAATTTTCTCCGGATCTGCAAAAGCATCGTCATATGGATCAATAACAGTCTGGGTAAGAATGGTAGCAACAGGTTTGTAAATTCCGCGGCTGATAAATTCAGAGCGGATCGCATTCTGAAGGTCATATCCAATGTAGCCCTGGCTCATTGCGGAGCAGACTGACATAGGAGCGAATGTATAATCCGGGTGTGTCTTTCCAAATTCATTCATTGCAGTGTGGATCATGCCAATCTGTGGGCCATTGCTGTGGGAGATTACCACCTTGGCACCCTCTTCAACAAGATCTGCGATTGCTTTTGCTGCTGCTTTGGTGGCTACTTTCTGCTCTGGAAGTGTGGTGCCGAGAGCTCTGTGACCTAATGCAACTACTACGATTTTTTCACTCATAGGAGATACCTCGTTTCTGTCAAGAATATAATGCGGATATCAGAGTAAAGTGGATTACTGTGAAAGTATTCACAGCAACATGAATGATTTCTCCGGACATCCTTGTGTAATATCTTCCATTATAAAAGCTAAGGGGGGGAATTGCAATAGAAAAGTCCTTGAAACAGGAAAAGCCATCCGCATCAGGCAGATGGCTCATTTCCTATATTTTTGAGGGGGGAGATAGAGAGTGGTTTTTCATCTATCCGAAATTCATTATATCGGCAATTTGTGAGGAAAATGTGTCTCAAATCTAAAAGAAATCGAAAAAATATGAAATGAAAATAAAATCCGACCCTTTATTGCATTTAAAGACCAAGTGTGGTAAAGTAAACCTATCTTGTTTCTGCATTCTGCAGAAAAGAATTTCTACCGCGCCGGTTCGGCGCAAGATAACCCGTTTTTTGAAGGAAACCTGTTAACCTGGGCGTTTTATACGCTTTTTTGAAAATGGATGCATACAATGGCAAGGCAAATTTGCTTCGGAATGCTGTGAATAGGATCTGTTTAAGTGAGAAAGGTGTGATTCCCATGTGCTGTCAGTGACTCATTTATATGGTGATGTCGCCAGTAGGCGGCAAGTCCGTTTTGTAAAATAGTAGTTTAATAACAGAGATTAGTGAAAAATAGGGGTAGAAAAGGAGAAGTTATAATGAAAAACAGAATATGGAAAAAGATACTGGCAGTGGGAGTAAGTCTGCTTGTAGAAGCTGGGATGCTGGTTGGATGCACGGCGCAGCCGGCAGTGGCATATGGAGCAGAAATGGAAGGCGGGTTATCTGTTGCCCAAGATGCGGCATGGACAGATTTACAGAAATTTCAAGCGGTGATTTCTGTAAAGGCAGATGGGCTGGCGTCACTTACGTGGGGAAATGAAAACCAGGAATATGAAAGCAACAGCGAAAATTTATTCAGCAGTGGAAATCAGGACGAGAGCCTGGCAAATGATCAATATGATTTTTCGGATGAAACAATACCTCATCCAACATCTTACGAACTGGTAGTCTGGCTTTCTGAATATTTTCAGCCGGATGCTTCGTTTGTGGCACCTGAAGGCTGCCTGAAAGAGGAGCTTCCTATAGAGACTGCTGACGGAAGATCCAGCAGCATTACCGGATTCCGCTGGAAAATAAATCCGGGAGAACAGGGCAAACAGCTGAAAATTCCGGTTACCTTGCGGGATGAATATCGTTTCCCAGCAGAAAAACATACAGTTCCTACCTGTCAGGATATTTTGCATGCAAATGGTGCTATAAGCGGAGAAGAAAATGGAGGCGGAGTTTACATTGTAAAAAAAGTGGAAAATGAAAAAACCATTTTGTGTAAAGCTTTATCTAAGAATCTGGAGATACCAGCTGCACAAATGGATTTTTCAGTGGAAATGGAAGCCAAGGAAAAGGCGCTTTATACTGGAAAACGCATTCATATGGCAGTGAATCTGACAAATAATGGTCAGGTACCTTTTTATAAAATTTCCCTTCAGGCCAAAGTAAAAGAACAGGAACTGGTACCTGTATGGGAAAAGGAGCCTGGCCTTGAAGTTTTGGAAAGTGGTGCAGTGCTGGAAAGCCTTTCCGCAGGGGAAACACGAACCCTGTCTTTTTATATAGATCCGGACATGGATCAGAAAAGTAATCTGGAGCTGGAGCTTTTTGCAAAAACAGAAAATCCGGTTTCGTTGGAGAAAGCAGCAGAAAAACAGTTAACATTACAGCAGGGAAAAGCCTCTTTTACGGTAAAGAAAACAGCTGACTGCGACAACGCCAGCCCTGGGGAGACTGTGACTTATCAGATCAGTATTCACAATACCGGGGAGGTGACTCTGCATTCCGTAGTTACTACAGAACGTTTCGGGCTTGCCGGAGTAACAGCTACTTTTCAGGAACAGAGAGGTATAACCCTGAATAAAAGCAGGACTCAGGCGAAAATCCAGGAAATCGCACCTGGTGGCTGTGTGAATTTAAAGGCAAAAGTTGTACTTCCAAAAGATCTGAAAGACCAGAATCTGATGAATCAGATTATTGTAGTTACTGACGAGACTGGTGAGGAAAGCGCAGTGCGGGATCAGGCAACCATCCGCGTGGAAGATAAGGAGAAGGATAGTAGTGGAAATGGGAGCGGAACCGGAAATGGAGATGGAACTGGTATAGGCAGTGGGAACAGCGCTGGCACCACAATGGCTGCGTCCACCTCTCCAAAAACAGGGGATTCTTCCCACAAAGAGCTGTTTCAGGTACTGATTCTGCTTTCGTTTCTTTTTTCTGCTGCAGCTGCAAGAAGAATGTTTGGAGGCAATTTCCACAGATGACCCGTGAATGGAAACTACTATGTGAGGCGAACGGTTACTGTTTTTTAACAGGAAAGATTGAAAACAAATTCTGTGTGTGATATTCTATAAAAGAGTATGCGTTGCTGTATGATGTCACCAGATTAGAGCGTATTTGAAAAAGGCTTTCTGCAAGACGCGCAGATTGCGTGAATGATTTTTAAACAGGCTCTGGAGCGTGATTTTAAAGCAACGTCAATATAGGGAGGCATATATTATGAAATTATCATCCTTATTAGAGAAGTTAGAATACACCTGCGTGCAGGGAAGCACAGAGCAGGAAGTCACTGGTGTTGTTTATGATTCCAGAAAGGTAACAGACGGCTCTCTGTTTATCTGTATCAGAGGTGCTGTTGTAGATGGACATAAATTTATCCCGGATGTGACAGCAAAAGGAGCTAAAGTTCTGGTAGTAGAAGAGGAGGTTTCTGCACCGTCAGATGTTACGGTTATCCAGGTAGCAGACACCAGATATGCTATGGCATTTATTTCAGCGGCCTGGTTCGGACATCCGGCAGAGAAGCTGAAAACAATCGGAATTACCGGAACCAAGGGAAAAACCACCACTACCTATATGGTAAAATCCATTCTGGAAAATGCCGGATACAAGGTTGGTCTGATCGGTACTATTGAGGCAATTATCGGAGATAAGATAATACCTGCCTCCAATACCACACCAGAATCCTATGTAGTTCAGGAGTATTTTCACGAAATGGTGGAAGCTGGCTGTGATTGTGTGGTTATGGAAGTTTCCTCACAGGGGCTGATGCTGCATCGTACGCAGGGATTTGTGTTTGATTTTGGAATTTTTACAAATATTGAACCAGATCATATTGGCCCAAACGAGCACAAGGACTTCGACCATTATCTGTCTTGTAAAGCTATGCTTCTTAAGCAGTGCCGCGTAGGAATTGTAAACCGTGATGATGAGCATTTTGACAGAATTATAGAAGGACATACCTGTACTCTGGAAACTTATGGCTTTTCAAAAGAAGCAGACCTTCGTGCTGAGGATGCCAGACTGATTGGTGGAAAAGGCTATCTTGGAATTTCCTATCAGTTGAAAGGACTTATGGATTTCCCTGTTGAAATCGACATCCCAGGTAAATTCAGTATTTACAACTCTCTTACCGCTATTGCAATCTGCCGTCATTTTAAGGTTTCCCAGGAAAATATCCTGAAGGCGCTGAAGGTAGCAAAAGTGAAAGGCCGTATTGAGATGGTGAAAGTATCTGATGAATTTACTCTGATGATTGATTATGCACATAATGCAATGGCTTTGGAAAGTCTTCTTACTACATTGCGTGAGTATCATCCCCACAGACTGGTCTGCCTGTTTGGCTGTGGCGGAAACCGTTCCAGACTTCGCCGTTATGAGATGGGAGAAGTTTCCGGTCGTCTGGCAGATCTGACCATCATTACTTCTGATAATCCGCGAGATGAGGAGCCTCAGGCTATTATTGATGACATCAAAGTGGGCATGGCGAAGACAGAAGGTAAATATGTGGAGATTCCAGACCGCAAGGAAGCAATCGCTTATGCCATCCATCACGGAGAACCAGGGGATATTGTGGTGCTGGCTGGTAAAGGTCATGAAGATTACCAGGAAATCAAAGGTAAAAAATATCCTATGGATGAGCGTGTGTTGATTGCAGATATTCTTGCCGGAAAGTAAAACATGACATATGCAGATATTATTGTAGACATTTCCCATGAGAAGCTGGATAAAAGCTTTCAATATCTGGTTCCGGAGAAACTGAAGGACGAGATACAGGTGGGAATGGTGGTTTCCATTCCATTTGGAAGAGGAAATCATGTGCGCAAGGGATATGTAGTGGGGATTTCTGATGAGCCTAAGGTAAAGGGAATCCAGCTTAAGTCTGTTGTCGGTATTGAAAATGATCAGGAAACCACAGAATCCAGGCTGATCGCGCTGGCAGGGTGGATGAAAGAAAATTATGGCTCTACCATGATCCAGGCTCTGAAAACAGTTCTTCCTATTCAGAAAAAGATGAAAGCCCAGGAAAAAAGGTGGATAACCCTTCTGATTTCCAGAGAAGATGGGGAAAAGCTTCTGGAAGAGCTTGGCATGACCAGATTTAAAGCGCGTATTCGCCTTCTGGAAGCACTTTTGCAGAATGAAAATGGGAAAATCGAGACTGCCTGGGCTTCAAAGGAGCTTGGTACTACGGCTTCTGTCCTGAGATATTTTGAAGAACAGGGAATTGCTTCTGTGGAGTCGGATGAAGTGTACAGAAATGCAATTGCAGATGCAGAGAATATTCCGCATGTGGCACCAGCAGTATTAAGTATATCCCAGCAAATGGCTGTAGATCAGATCTTATCAGAATGGGAACACCCGGATCCGAGACCGGTTCTTCTTCACGGAGTTACCGGCAGTGGAAAAACGGAAGTATATATGGAGCTGATCGATAAGGTGATAAAGGAAGGCGGTCAGGCAATCGTGCTGATTCCGGAAATTGCGCTGACTTATCAGACTGTACGGCGATTTTATGGTCGTTTTGGTGATAAGGTGTCGGTAATTAACTCCAGACTTTCCCAGGGAGAGCGTTATGATCAGTTTAAAAGAGCCAAACAGGGAGAATTGCAGGTTATGGTGGGCCCCCGTTCAGCACTTTTTACTCCATTTGGAAGACTGAGGTTGATCATTATTGATGAGGAGCATGAATCTTCTTATAAAAGTGAAAACAGTCCAAGGTATCACGCCCGGGAAACGGCTATCCACAGAGCAAAGCTGGAAGGCGCAAGAGTAATTCTTGGTTCTGCAACTCCATCTATGGAAGCTTATTACAGGGCGAAAGAAGGAGAATATGTCCTTGTAAAGCTGGAAGCCAGATTTGAAGAAAGACCTCTTCCCAGGGTATCAATTATTGACATGAGGGAACAACTAAAAAAAGGAAACCGCCTTGCCCTCAGTCTGGAACTGAGAGAAGACCTGAGCCAGTGCCTGAAAAAAGGGGAGCAGGCCATGCTGTTTCTCAACCGCCGTGGCTACGCAGGGTTTGTTTCATGCCGTTCCTGCGGCCATGTAATGAAATGTCCTCACTGTGATGTTTCCCTAAGTGAGCATAATGGCAGAAAGCTGATCTGTCATTACTGTGGTTATGAAACTGTGAAACCGGACAAATGTCCAGTCTGTTCTTCCCCATATATAGGCGGTTTTAAAGCGGGAACCCAGCAGATCCAGCAGGTGGTAGAAAAAGAATTTCCAGAGGCAAGAGTTCTTCGAATGGATTACGACACTACAAGAGCTAAGGGAAGCTATGAAAAAATCCTGGCTGCTTTTTCCAGGCATGAGGCCGATATTTTGATTGGAACCCAGATGATCGTCAAGGGACATGATTTCCCGGATGTTACTCTTGTGGGGATCCTTGCTGCAGACTTATCCCTGAATGCTGATGATTATCGCAGTGGTGAGCGCACTTTTCAGCTTCTTACCCAGGCTGTGGGACGAGCAGGAAGAGGAAAGAAAGAAGGTCATGCCCTGATCCAGACTTATAGTCCGGATCATTACAGCATTCAGACAGCTGCAAAGCAGGATTACGAAGAATTTTATCAGGAAGAGATGGGATACCGTCTTCTTATGGATTATCCTCCGGCTGCCCATATGATGGCAGTGCTTGGTTCTTCGGAGGATGAGAAGCTTCTTGAGACAGCCATGCACTATCTTGGCCTGTTTACAGGAAAAATATATGCGGGAAAAGATCTTCATGTGATCGGTCCCGCTCCTGCGTCTGTAGGGAAAGTAAAGGATGTATACAGAAGAGTACTTTATCTGAAACATGAGAATTATGATCTGCTTGTCCGGATAAAGGACAGGCTGGAGGAATATATAGAAATCAATTCCGGCTTCAGAAAAGTTAATATACAATTTGATTTTTCATAAGGCGAAATACCGGAAATAAAGGGCTGCGTTAAGGTGCAGGGCTTTGAAACAACGGGTATTTCCAAATTCAAAGATAAAGGAGATAACACAGAGATGGCACTTAGAACAATCAGAACAGAGGGAGATTCCGTTTTAGAAAAAATCTGCAGACCAGTAGAGAAAATCGACAAACGTACAAAGGATCTGGTAGGAGACATGCTGGAAACCATGTATGACGCATGCGGTGTTGGCCTTGCAGCTCCCCAGGTGGGTATATTAAAGAGAATTGTAGTGATTGATATTGGAGATGGTCCAATTATTCTTATCAATCCGGAAATTCTTATGACATCTGGTGAGCAGACTGGCGAGGAGGGATGTTTAAGTGTTCCGGGAATGTCCGGTCAGGTTACACGCCCAAATTATGTGAAGGTAAAAGCTCTTGATATGGATATGAATGAGCAGATATATGAAGGAGAAGGACTCCTTGCTCGTGCATTTTGTCATGAGCTGGATCATCTTGACGGAAAAATGTACACACGTCTGGTTGAAGGTGAATTACATCATGTAAGTTATGACAATGAGGAGGAAGAGGAATAAATGAAAATTGTTTATATGGGAACGCCGGATTTTGCAGTCAATCCCCTTCATGCACTGGCTGAAGCTGGCTATGAGGTGACAGGTGTTGTGACCCAGCCGGATAAGCCGAAGGGAAGGGGAAAGAGCATGCTTCCCACTCCTGTAAAGGAAGAGGCATTGAAACATGGGTTCCCGGTTTACCAGCCTGTGAAGGTACGCGATCCGGAATTTTTACAGGTTCTTGAGAAACTGGATCCCGATATTATTGTGGTAGCTGCCTTTGGACAGATCATTCCCAAAAGCATTCTGGAGCTTCCGAAATATGGATGTATTAACATCCATGCATCCCTGCTTCCGAAATACCGCGGTGCAGCTCCTATTCAGCAGGCAGTTATTGATGGGGAAAAGGAGTCAGGTGTTACGATCATGAGAATGGGAACAGGTCTTGATACAGGAGATATGATCTCAAGGATCGTAGTGCCGATTGCAAAAGATGAGACGGGCGGAACTCTGTTTGATAAGCTTGCAGAAGCAGGAGCGAAGCTTCTTGTTGAGACATTGCCTCACATTTTTGATGGCACAGCTGTTTACGAGAAACAGCCGGAGGAAAGCCCTACTCCCTATGCCGGTATGATCACCAAACAGATGGGATTGATCAATTTCGGGAAATCAGCCGAGGAACTGGAAAGACTGGTGCGAGGTTTAAATCCGTGGCCAAGTGCATTTACTTTCTGGAATGGAAAAACTTTGAAGGTATGGGAAAGCTTTGTAGTAAAAAGTGAAGAAGCTGGCGCAGAAAAGCCAGAACCTGGAACAGTAGTAAAAACAGACAAAAAAGGAATTTACGTGGCTTGCGGTGAGGATGTTCTGGTACTTTCACAGGTACAGCTAGAAGGAAAAAAGAGAATGGATGCGGATGCATTCCTTCGAGGATGTCATATAGAAACCGGAAGCAGATTCACAGATAAAAAGGAGTGATCTTATGTACGGATATGGGTATCCTTATGGATTTTATGTTGATCCTACTTATGTATTGCTGATCATTGGAATGGTGCTGGCACTGGCTGCATCGGGAAAGATGAAAAGCACTTTTGCACGTTATCAGCAGGTGCGCAGCCATTCAGGTCTTACAGGAGCTCAGACTGCCCAGAGGATTTTAAATGCAGCCGGAATTTACGACGTAACGATTGTTCCAATTTCCGGAAGCCTTACAGATCATTATGATCCGAGAACAAAGAGGCTGGCACTTTCACAGGACGTATATGGAAGAACTTCTGTGGCAGCTGTATGTGTCGCTGCCCATGAGTGTGGTCATGCCATTCAGCACAATATAAATTATGCACCGCTGAATATCCGTTCAGCTATTGTTCCGGTGGCAAATATCGGATCTTCCCTTTCCTGGCCGATTTTTCTTCTGGGACTGATCCTTTCCATACCGGCACTTACAACTGTAGGAATTGTGCTGTTTTCACTGGCGGTACTGTTTCAGCTTGTAACACTTCCGGTAGAATTCAATGCTTCCTCAAGAGCTTTAAAAATGCTGGAAAGCACAGGAATTTTAAGCCGCGAGGAAAACAAAGGTGCGAAGAAGGTTCTTACAGCGGCAGCCCTTACTTATGTAGCAGCTCTTGCTTCTTCCATTTTACAGCTTCTGAGACTGATCATACTTTCCGGAGGTAGAAGAAGAGATGATTAACGGAATCAATTCCAGGGAGATGATCCTGGAAATTTTACTTGAAATCGAAGAGGGCGAGCACAGCCACGTGGCAATTCGGAATGCCCTTTCCAAATATCAGTTCCTTCCCAAACAGGACCGGGCATTTATCACCCGTGTCTGTGAAGGTACGCTGGAATACCGGATTCAGATTGATTACATTATCAATTCTTTTTCCAAGGTGACAGTTGATAAGATGAAGCCTGCAATCCGGGAAATTTTAAGAAGTGCAGTATATCAGCTGAAATACATGGATAGTGTGCCAGACAGCGCAGTGTGCAATGAGGCTGTGAAGCTGGCGCAAAGAAAAGGTTTTTATAATCTGAAGCCTTTTGTAAATGGTGTTCTTCGTACCATAGCCCGGGAAATGGATCAGGTCCGGTTCCCTCAAAAAGAAGATGATCTGTTGAAATATCTTTCTGTAAAGTATTCCATGCCAGAGGTGCTGGTAACCAGGTGGCTGGAAGCCTATGGAGAAGAAACAACAGAGAAGATACTGGCGGATTTTCTTATGGAACATCCTCTTACCATCAGATGCCGGACTTATCTGAATTCCAAGGAAGAGATTATAAAAAGCCTGGAAAGTCAGGGCGTTCATGTAGCGCCTGCTCCATATCTGCCTTATGCATACAGCATTTCTGAATTTAACCATATTCTTGCACTGGATGCTTTTATCAAGGGTAAAATCGTCGTGCAGGATGTAAGTTCCATGCTGGTTGCGGAGGTTGCAGATCCGAAGAAGGGCGATTACGTTATTGACGTGTGTGCTGCGCCAGGTGGAAAGAGTCTTCATATGGGAGACAAGATGGAGGGATATGGAACGGTAGATGCAAGAGATGTAAGCCAGTATAAAGTCAATCTGATCGAGGAAAACATCCAGCGTACCAATTCTATTAATGTACAGGCAAGAGTGCAGGATGCTACTATTTTTGATCAGGATTCAGAACTGCTTGCAGATGTTGTAATTGCAGATGTACCTTGTTCCGGGTATGGAGTGATCGGCAAGAAGCCGGAAATCAAATACCGTGTTACGCCACAGAAACAGGATGAAATAGTGATTCTGCAGAGAACCATTCTGGATCGCGCAGCAAACTATGTGAAGCCAAGAGGAGAGCTGATCTTCAGTACCTGTACCATTGCAAAAGAAGAAAACGAAGAGAACATGATGTGGTTTTTGAATAATTATCCATTTAAGCTGGAGAGCCTGGATCCTTATCTTCCAGAGGAGCTGCACTCAGAGACAACTGCACTTGGATATCTGCAGCTGCTTCCTGGAGTACATAAGACAGACGGCTTCTTTATTGCGAAATTCAGAAGAAAATAGGAATATAAATATGACAGACATTAAGTCGATGACGAAAGACGAACTGAAAAATCTGATGACCGAACTGGGAGAGAAACCCTTTCGGGCAAAGCAGATCTACAGCTGGTTACATGAACATCTGGTAACCTCTTATGATGAGATGGGAAACATACCAGGAAAATTAAAAGAAAAACTGAAAGATTATCCCATAGCGGCATTGGAAATGGTGGATGAACAGGTTTCTGCCATTGACGGCACAAGAAAATATCTGTTCCGCCTTTCTGATGGAAATGTGATCGAGAGTGTTCTTATGCGTTATAAGCATGGAAATTCCGTATGTATTTCGTCACAGGTAGGCTGTAAAATGGGGTGCCGTTTTTGTGCTTCCACTATTGGAGGCTGGACAAGAAACCTTCTTCCTTCGGAAATGCTGGATCAGATTTACAGGATCCAGAGCATAACGGGAGAGCGGGTATCTAATGTAGTAGTAATGGGAACTGGCGAACCTATGGATAATTATGATAATATTGTACGCTTTGTACATCTGCTTTCCGATGAAAATGGTCTTAACATCAGCCAGAGGAATATCACCGTATCGACCTGCGGAATTGTTCCGAAAATTTATGAGCTTGCAAAGGAAAAACTGCAGATTACCCTTGCCTTGTCTCTGCATGCACCAAATGATGAAAAAAGACAGGAGCTTATGCCTATTGCACAGCGGTACAGTATGGACGAAGTCCTGGATGCATGCCGCAATTATTTTCAGGAGACTGGAAGGAGAATTACTTTTGAATACAGTCTTGTGGCTGGTGTTAATGACAGTGACGAAGATGCAAGAGAGTTGAGCAGCAGAATCCATGATATTAATTGTCATGTAAATCTAATCCCGGTAAACCCTATTAAGGAGCGTTCTTACAGGCGTTCTACGCATCAGGCTGTAGAGAATTTTAAAATAAAACTTGAAAAATGCGGAATTAATGTTACTATTAGAAGGGAAATGGGCAGTGACATAGACGGTGCCTGTGGACAATTACGAAAAAGTTATATGGAAAAAAGTTACGATCCGCAGTAACGAAAAACTGATGTTGCTATGTTGAACAACAGTACGAAAAGGACAGAAAGCGAGAAGTGACATGAGGGTATATTCAGCTACGAATATAGGAATGAAGCGGAAGATGAACCAGGATTATGTGTTCGCTTCCCAGGACACAGTTGGAAATCTCCCGAACCTCTTTGCTGTTGCTGATGGAATGGGAGGGCACAATGCAGGTGATTATGCTTCCTCTCACGCGGTCAGGATACTGGTAGATGAAATCAGGGAGGATACGGATTATAATCCTGTAAAGGTAATCCGTCATGCCATTGAGACTGCGAACACAGAAATTATAGAACAGGCGCAGAAGGATGAGAAGCTTCGTGGAATGGGAACTACCATGGTAGTAGCCACCATTGTAGGTCAGTATGCTTATGTTGCCAATGTGGGAGACAGCAGACTATATGTGGTGGATAAACAGCTGAGGCAGATTACCAGGGATCATTCACTGGTTCAGGAAATGGTAAGAATGGGTGAAATCACTGCTGAGGAGGCAAGAAATCATCCGGATAAAAACATTATCACCAGAGCTCTGGGAGCAGAAAAAACTGTAGACGTGGATTTCTTTGATATGCGTCTGGAACCGGGAAGTACGATCCTGATGTGTTCCGATGGTCTCAGCAATATGGTGGAAGACAAAAAAATGGAAGAAATCATATTGAATTCTGATGAGGATATCACCTGGAAAGGAAATACTCTTATCCAGGAAGCCAACAACAACGGCGGCAAGGATAACATTGCAATCATATTGATAGAACCATTCACGAATGAGGTGGAAACATGTTAAAGACAGGTATGATTATAGCAGAACGCTATGAAATTGTAAGTAAAATCGGTACCGGCGGAATGGCGGACGTATATAAGGCAATGGACCATAAACTAAACCGCTTTGTGGCAGTTAAGGTTCTGAAGCCGGAATTCAGGGAAGATGCAACTTTTGTAAAGAAATTCAGAAGTGAAGCGCAGGCAGCAGCAGGTCTTACCCATCCAAACATAGTAAATGTGTTTGATGTAGGCGATGATGAGGGTGTTTATTATATCGTAATGGAGCTGATCGAGGGAATCACTCTTAAGGAGTATATTTCCAAGAAAGGCAAGCTTTCGGTAAAGGAAGCTACCAGTATTGCCATTCAGGTATCTATGGGACTTGAGGCAGCACACAGCCACGGCATTGTACATCGTGATGTGAAGCCTCAGAATATTATTATTTCCACAGACGGCAAAGTAAAGGTAACAGACTTTGGAATTGCAAGAGCTGCTTCTTCCAATACCATCAGCTCTAATGTTATGGGGTCTGTACATTACAGCTCACCGGAGCAGGTACGAGGTGGCTACAGCGATGAGAAGAGTGATATCTACTCACTTGGTATCACCTTATATGAGATGGTAACAGGACGTGTCCCTTTTGACGGAGATACTACAGTTGCCATTGCAATCAAACATCTTCAGGAAGAGATGGTACCGCCAAGTGTTTATTCCCCGGATCTGCCGTACAGTCTGGAACAGATCATTATGAAATGTACCCAGAAGAGTGTGGATCGCAGATATAATAAGATGGAGGATGTGATCGAGGATCTGAAGCATTCTCTTATTGACCCGCAGGGAGATTTTGTGAAGCTTACATCTGTAGATACAGATGCTAAGACGGTTGTAATTTCTGATGAAGAGCTTGGAGAGATCAAGCATACTCCGAAGCAGACTCTTAAGCCGGATATAGAAACTCTGGAAAAAGAACTGAATGAGACAAACTACGATGATGATGACGATTTCGAGTATGATAATAAGGAAGAGAGCTCGAAAGGCTCCAGAAAGAACCGGGATCGTGAACGAAGCAGAGAGCGGGAAGAGAGAGAAAGACGTATCAAAAAGCAGAAAAGAGGCGTCAGTGTAGCTGGAAGTATTATTGCTCTGATCATAGGTGCCGCAGTTCTGATCGCGGTAATTCTTGTTGTGGGAAAGGCAGCAGGTCTGATCGGAGACAGCAAGGATTCTTCTTTGGATCAGCAGAATCAGCAGGCACAGGTTACCCAGGCTGCTGACGAAGATGATGGTATGGTACCAGTACCTGATCTTATCGGTAAGACAGAGGCTGAGGCACAGGAACTTTGCGCTTCTGTAAATATCGGAATGACCTACAAAGGTGAAGAGGCTTCCACACAGGAAAAAGGCAAGATTTCTTCACAGGATCCTGTACAGGGAACAAAGGTAGCTAAAAATTCAACTGTTAACTATTATTTAAGTAAAGGTTCTGAGTCCGTTACCCTTACAGATATGTTCGGTCAGAATGGCGCTTTGGCGCAGGAAACTCTGGAAAGCCAGGGCTTAACGGTTCAGATCAATAAGATTTACCCGGATGAAAGTCAGTCTTCTATGGTAGACATTGGATGTGTCCTTGATACTGAGCCTGCAGCAGGAACTACTGTCAAGGCAGGCGATACAGTTACTCTTACCATCAGCCGTGGTATTAATTATGGTGACAGTGTACAGGTGCCAGATGTAACCGGAATGGAGAAGAATGATGCAATTGCCAAGCTTGGCAAATTCATTAATATTAATGTGGAAATGCAGATGAGCACAGACGTTGCAGAGGGAACTGTTATCTCTCAGGATCCTATAGGATATACAGATGACAACCCGGTATATGCAGATCCGGATAACGATACGATCACTCTTATTGTAAGCAGTGGAAGTCAGGATACTTCTTCACAGAATACTGAGGATCAGAGTTCCTCTGATACTACTGCAGCAGTAGCAAATGGCGAAGTATGGAAATGTACACAGAAACTGAAGACGCCTATCGGATATAATGGAGGTCTGATCAGACTGGAGCTTGTTCAGAATGTAGGCGGCGCTCCAAAAGCAAGCTCTGTGGTAGAAGGACAGCAGCTTACTTTCCCATATCAGCTGGATATTACAGGTGCACCAGGAGTTGCTGAGGGTACTTTATATCTGTCTGAGCAGCAATCTGATGGAAGCTATCAGGAACTTGGCCATTATCCTCTTACTTTTGAGAAGGTTGAGTAATCCATGCAGGGAAAGATCATTAAAGGAATTGCAGGTTTCTATTATATCTATGCGGAAGACGGCAATATTTACGAATGTAAGGCAAAAGGAATTTTTCGAAAGGATAATTTCAAGCCTCTGGTAGGTGATAATGTGGAGATTACCGTTTTGAATGAGGAGGAGAAGGAAGGCAGTGTAACTTCCATTCTTCCCCGCCGCAATTCGCTTATCCGTCCTGCTGTAGCCAATGTAGATCAGGCGTTTTTGATTTTTGCCATGGAGAATCCAAAGCCTAATTTCCTTCTTCTGGACCGCTTTCTGATCATGATGGAGCAGCAGAAAATTCCCGTGGTTATCTGCTTCAATAAGAAAGATGTGGGAGAGAAGAAAGAAATGGAAAAGCTTTACGAAATCTACACTGGATGTGGATATTGTGTAGTGCTTTCCAGTACCTATGAGGGAGAGGGAATGGACGAGATCCGCGAGATACTGAAGGGAAAAACAACAGTAGTTGCAGGACCTTCCGGTGTGGGGAAATCTTCCATTACCAACTGTATGCAGGGTGAAGTGCAGATGGAGACTGGCGAGATCAGCAAAAAACTGAAGCGCGGCAAGCATACCACCAGACATTCCCAGGTAATCCCGGTGGAGAAGAATACTTTCCTGGTGGATACTCCGGGATTTTCTTCTTTGTATCTTACCGATATGAAGGAAGAGGAGCTTCGGGATTACTTCCCGGAATTTGTAATGTATGAGCCGCAATGCCGGTTTCAGGGGTGTATGCACATTCATGAACCGGGCTGTGCAGTGAAGAAAGCTCTGTCTGAAGGTAAAATTAGTCAGCAGCGGTATGACAACTATCTGGCTTTATATGAGGAATTAAAAGAGAAAAGGAGATACTAAAACTATGTATCAGCTATGCCCTTCCATTTTATCAGCGGATTTTAACCGTCTGGGCGAACAGATTAAAATTCTTGAAAACGAAGGAGTTGAATGGCTCCATATTGATGTTATGGATGGAGATTTTGTACCGAGCATTTCCTTTGGCATGCCGGTGATCAAATCCATCCGTAAAGAATCCAAGATGTTTTTTGATGTTCATCTTATGGTGACAGAGCCGGAAAGATACATTCAGGATTTTGTAAATTGTGGTGCGGATTCCATCACCGTTCATGCTGAGGCATGTGAGGATCTGGAACGTACTATAGAGCGTATCAAGGATGCAGGAGTGAAAGTTGGTGTTTCCATCAAGCCTGCAACTCCGGTAAATGATATCAGCCATATGCTTGAGGATGTGGATATGGTTTTGGTAATGACTGTTCAGCCTGGCTTTGGCGGACAGAAATATATGGACGAGTGTACAGAGAAGATTCAGGAACTGAGAGAACTGATCGACAAAGAGAATCTGAATGTGGATATTGAGGTTGACGGTGGAATCAATGAAGGTACCATAGAGACTGTTATGAAAGCTGGTGCCAATATCTTTGTTGCCGGATCCTGGGTATTCGGCGGTGATATTGCCCAGAATGTCCGCCATATTCAGAAACAGATCGAAGAGATTGGTGACAGGATTGAGTGAGAGATAGAATGATAGATACAGTAATCGTAAGCGGGGGCATGATCCAGAAAGATTTTGCCCTCGATTTTATAAGAAAAATAGAAGAAGAGCGAAAAGGAAAGAAGCTGCTTTTGCTGGCGGCTGACAGAGGACTGGATTTCTTTCTGGAAACAGGTCTTGTCCCGGATATTGTGGACGGTGATTTTGACAGTTTATCAGGTGCTGGAAAGGCATATCTGGAGAGTCTTGACCATACAGAAATTGTCAGACTGAATCCTGAAAAGGATGATACAGATACCCAGTCTACTTTAAATCTGGCAATAAGAAGAGGGGCAAAGAATATTCTTATTCTTGGCGCAACTGGTGGAAGACTAGATCATTTTATTGGAAACATGGGACTTTTGGGATATGGCAGACAAAAGGGTGTCAATGTGATCCTGGCAGATGCTCAGAATTACATCTGTCTTGTGGAAAATGGCTATATTATTCGAAAAGACAGTCAGTTCGGAAAATATATTTCTTTTTTCGCAGCCGGTGAAACGGTTGAAGGTCTTACTTTGAAGGGGTTTAAATACCCATTGGATCATTACCGCCTTACTACAGATAACTGCGGCCGCACCGTTAGCAACGAGATCCAGGAAGAAAAGGCCAAGGTACTCTACGAAAAAGGCAGTCTTCTTATGATCATGTCCAGAGATTTGAAATAAATGATGTATTACAAAAGAGAAACACTTCATATTCAATTGGAAATATGAGGTGTTTTTTCAAATTTATCAGATTGTCCAGAGCTTTTGTCTTGATGGAAAGAGTTGGGTATGCTAAAATAAAAAGATGTATAGAGAAGACAATATGGGGCCGGAAATATATCATATTTTTATTGTTTGTGGTATAATAGCAAAAGAATGGCGTAAAGAAATGTCAAACGCCTCTAAAAATAAGGAGAAATAGGATAAAATGAAATTAGGTATCGTTATTACGAGACCGATTTCATAAATGTCCATATAAGTTGTTAAATGCCTTTAAATGCTGATAGCTAGAGCATTTAACGGATTTCCGACTTGGATAAAACTCTATATAAATTCATGTAAGTTTTTGAAAAATGGCCCACTTTGTGGCCCATTAACTTTTGATTGAAGTCCTAATATGGTAAGGAGAAGTGCTTGTATGAGCGCTTCTTTTTTGCAAGTATTATAATAAAAATAACTGGTGATTAGGTTCCAATATGAATATGTAACTGGAATTTTAAAGGCATAGTATGTTGTACCATCTAATAAATTTTGCTTTCATTTTTGCTCATGACCATGAGACTTTTTTCACACAAACTGCATGCTGATGATATATTTCTAGTATCGAACAGAACGTTGTTGTATTATGATTTGCTTTTAATTGTCACGGCAGTGTTTAATGGATGCTGTGAAAGCCTAGGCTTTAAAGGATTTTTTGATGATTGACGAATAATTTACACCTTATTTATACCTTTGGAAGACCGGATCGGAATAATAGAGAAATAAAGAAATAGATAAATATAACAGGAAGCAATTTTGTCATATTGGAAATAATTAAAATTTGCTGAACCGTGTTGATTTTATTGATTGAGTATAATAAAAGTAAGAACAGAAACTTCCATGTTTGAAGCGGTTACCAGAATTGACAAAGAAATGCAAGTTAGCCAATCCGGTAGTCCAGCATATTTTTTCATTGTCACCCGACGTTTATACAAAACATATACTTATTCCGCTTGATGCGTCATTCTTGTTCTGAAAACAGGAACAGAATCCTTACAGCGACTGTAAGTGTTATTTATTGTGCTTCTGTGCTATCATTTACCCAGAAATGGATAGGAGGCATTCACATGAAACCAATTTTGAATATTGAAAATCTTACCAAAGTCTATGGGACGTTGCCAAACCAGACGAGAGCACTGAACGGAATCACTTTTCAGGTCATGCCGGGAGAGTTTCTCGGTATTATGGGAAGCAGTGGTTCCGGCAAATCCACGCTTCTCAACTGTATTGCAACTGTGATTCAGCCTACAGGTGGAAGCATTCAGGTGGAGGGAGATACTCTGCAATCCCTCAAGGAAAAGGCTCTTGCCGAGTACCGTGGCAAAAAAGTTGGTTATCTATTCCAGAACTTTGAATTGCTGGACAACCTGACTGGCAGGGAAAATATCCTGCTCCCGACTTCCTTGCATGGGGTAGCCGAAACAGAAAGCAGCCAGCGGCTGAAGCAGTTGGCTGACTATCTGGAAATTTCTGATGTTCTGGATAAGTTTCCGTCCAAGATGTCCGGTGGCCAGCGTCAGCGTGTTGCGGCAGCAAGGGCTCTGATCTTACATCCCCAAATGATCCTTGCCGATGAACCGACGGGTGCGCTGGATTCTAAGAACGCAAGAAGTCTTATGGAGAAGCTGTCCGGCCTGAATCGTGACGAACAAGCTACGATCCTGATGGTAACCCATGATTCCAATGCCGCCAGTTTCTGTAAGCGCATCCTGTTCATCCAGGATGGCGTGATCTTTCATGAGCTTCGGCGTGGAGACGAAAGCCAGCAGGAGTTCTACGGGCGCATCCTGAAGGTGATGGCGCAACTGGGAGGGGGCAGCGCAAATGTTCTCTAATCTCATTCTTCGGAACAGTCGCCGCAGCCGAAAGGAAAACGGTCTGTTTTTCAGCTCCCTGGTGATTTCTATTGTTGCATTTTACATGATTCTTTCCATCTCCACTCAAGATGTGATGCTCTTTTTGCAGAAAATGGAGAGTGACGCAGTTGACAAACTCCTGCTTCTGATTCCTGCGTTTTATGGGATGACCCTCGGTATTCTGTTCTTTTTGATCTATTTTGCCTGCAAGTATCAGTTCGAGCGCAGACGGCATGAGTTTGGTGTTTATCTAATGTTGGGGATGCGTAGAAGTAAACTGTTTGGTATGCTTCTGGCGGAAGATTTCCTGACCAGTATTCTTGCCATGCTCATAGGATTACCTGTGGCTGTGGTGCTTTCAGAAATTGTCAGTCTTGTCACCGCCAAACTGGTAGGCATGGGGATCATCGGTCATCAGTTTTCTTTATCCTGGTCTGCGATTGAATGGACGCTGGCAGGATTTCTGGCAATTAAGCTGACGGCACTTCTGATTTTGAGTGGACGAATCAGCCGCCAAGAGATCGGTACTTTGCTATCCCAGCCAACGAACCACCCCAAAAAGCAAATGCCATCTGTTATCTATGGACTGGCTGCTATATGCGGAAGTGTGATGTTGGCAGTGGCTTACTACATGGCGATTCAGAGAATTGCATGGACAAAGGTAAGTATGATGGGACTGACTTTGCTGTTGGGCATAGTTGGTACGATGCTGCTTTTCTATGGGATGCGTGCGCTGATTGCTTTGATTGTTAAGAAAGGAAAAGGAAATAAGCAGCTGCATGTATTTACCTTCCGGCAGATTCAGGAGAATGTCATTCATCAGTCAAACTCCATTGCCATCAGCTCCCTGCTGATTCTGGCAGCGCTGTGTTGTTTTGGTGCGGGCGTAGGAATTGCAGGAACGAATAGCCTGTCTTCTGACCATGTAATCGACTATACTTTTGAAGATCATACTGCAGAAGATTCATCGCAGGTTCTTCCGAATATAAAGGCAGTCCTGAAAGAAAACGGTTTGGAAAATCAATTTTCAGAGCTTTTTGAAATGAGGGTTGGGAGTATTCACACCACAGAAGATTATGATAATGCCTACAGCATGGACGTTGTTATGGACTCTCTTCGAAGCCTGCCCCAGTCGGAAGACCGGGATGTCCTTTTGAACAATCTTGATTATGCCACATACCCATATTTGATTTGTTTATCGGACTATAATCGTTTGTTGGAATTGTCCGGCAATCCGGCTCTCCAATTAGGCGAAAAGGAGGCCGCTGTCTATATTGATACAGAGTTTACTACGGTAAGCCGTACCGCAATGCTGAACCAAGTATTGGCCGGGCATCCCAAGGTGGAACTGGATGGTAGTCCGATTCATCTTACAGGAGAGGTTCAGTCTGTGAATTTGGTCACGGACCGTTCTATAACCTTGTCCTTTGCATTGATTCTTCCGGATGAAGCATTCCTATATTATAGCCAGGGGATGTATGATACCTATGTCAATGCGGTGCTCAGTGAACAGGCTCTGGATGGAAATAGCCTTATGACTGCATATTTGGATTTGAACGAGAAGCTGGACGAAACTGGCATTGAATATGAAAGCTATCTTCAGAATATGGGTCGTCAGCTTTTCTACACCATAGCATCCAGTTATATTACCCTATATCTAGCAATTGTTTTCCTGGTAGTTGCCAACACCATCGTGGGTGTTCAGTTCCTGATGAGTCAGCAGAAAACCGGGCGCAGATACCAGACTCTGATCCGCCTGGGAGCTACTTACGAAACCCTTTGCCAGTCTGCTGGAAAGCAAATTACCTGGTTTATGGGACTTCCTGTATTGGTTGCGGCTGTCAGCAGTCTGTTTGGAGTCAGGGCGTTATTTACAGGGATACTCTCGTCTCGAACCCGTGGGACAGTGTCTGAAATGCTACTTGTATCTGCTACTATGATTTTGCTGCTTTGCGTGATAGAATATATTTATATGAGAGTGGTCAAGCGCTCCAGTGATCGGTATTTGCTGACACTGATGCAGCCACAGAGAGAAGAATAATTTGGAAGGAGGTGCTGCCGTGAAAAGAATTGCTGTTGTGGAAGATGAAGTCTATATGCGGGAAGAACTCTGCAATATGCTTCAAAAGGACGGGTATCTTGCGGAGGCAATCACCGAGTTGGAAGATGCCGTTCGGCTCCTGGCAGCCCTCCGTCCTGACCTTGTGATCTTAGACCTGAATTTGCCGGAGATCAGTGGCTTTCAAATCTGCCAGGAACTAAAGAATAAAACCGCTATCCCCGTCCTGGTACTGACTTCCAGAGATCAGGTAAAGGATGAACTGCAAGCGTTCCACTTGGGTGCTGATGAATATTTGACGAAGCCGTGCAGAAAAGATCGACTTCTTGCCAGGGTATCCAATATTCTCAAAAGGTATGAAGGCCGTACCAATCTCATAGAGGGACCAGATTTCCTGTTAGACCAGCAGACCTACACGCTTTATATTCATAATACCTCTGTCGTGCTTCCAAAAAATCAGGGAAAACTGTTGGTTGCTCTTTTGTCCGGCGGCGATGCTCTGGCCACGACGGAGCAACTTTGCATAGCACTATGGGGAACCACGGAATACATAGACGAAAATGCCTTGCAGGTTAATCTGACCAGGCTGAAAAAGACGATGTCCGGTCTTGAGATGAAGCAGCGAATCGTTGCGGTTCGTGGGATGGGCTATCGTCTGGAAACGGGGGTGGCTCCATGAAGCGGCTTTGGCGCATGATAGAACGGTACTACCCCTGGCTGCTGTTGCTGTTGGGCGTGGATTGCTTTTGTGCTATCATTCTTTGGATTTCTGACATTCAGGCATTTCAAACCTTGAGTGGGTTAGTAGTTCTGACAAGCCTCCTTTTGTTTTCAGCAATTCTGTTTGTACTAAACAAGCGGGAGACCACCCGCCGAGAGCTGTTCCGGGATTTCCTCAGTGATCCTACCATCTGCAACGAGGAACGGCTGCTCAGTGCCATCAGCCGGGAAGAAGGAGAATCTATCCGGCTTCTGGCATCAGTTTTACAGGAACACAAAACTGAGAGTAACAGTATGGCAGATGCCCTACAGGACTATGAAGAATATGTGGAGGGCTGGGCACATGAAGCGAAAACGCCCCTATCGTTGTTGACCATGCTCCTGGATAATCGGAGCAACGAAATGTCTCCTTCCCTGCAAGCAAAACTGGATTATGTCCGCAGTCAGCTTCAGGAGGATGTCACTCAGATGTTATACTATGCCCGGTTAAAGAGCAGTACAAAGGATTATCAGTTTAAGGATATCAATTTGAATGACTGCTTGGGGGAAGTTCTGGAGGACTATGCCCCACTTCTGGAAGAAAAGCAGTTTGTAATTATCAATAAACTGCAATCTGAAACAGTCTATACAGACCGTAGAGGGCTTCAGTTTATGTTGGGACAGATCGTGAGCAATGCCATAAAATATAGCAGCGATAGTCCCATGCTAACAATCTCTATGATACATTCGGAGATCGCAGATGTTCTTTCAGTTGAGGATAATGGCATCGGTGTAAAAAAATATGATCTGCCGTATATTTTTCAAAAGGGCTTTACCGGGGATTCTACTGACAGCAGAAAGAAAGCTACCGGTATAGGGCTTTACCTGGTTAAGAAGATGGCTGACGATCTAAACCTTCGTCTGGAAGCTGCTTCCCCGTGGGAAAAGGGCTTTAAGATAGTCATCTTCTTTCCAAAATTGAGATCCAACGGAGGAAAATAATATAAGCAAAAAACGGGGCTGTAAAATAAGTCTCTGCTAAAGAAACGCTAGTTCCGACAAATGCTGGTTCTGGCGTTTCTTTACATTAATATATGTTTTTTGAAAATCGTCACTGTTTTATGTAAAAAGGGTACACTTAATAAGCTTGGATAGATTTCTTCTGTACGTCCATATTTTTTATATCTTACATGTTGTTTTCGTTTGAAAAGAAATTTACGTCCAATAGGGCATATAGGATTTCCGTTCTCATCTCTTATATAGTTTACAGCACGATAAGGATTCGTGTGATGTTTTTTATCTGCCGTTTCTTTTTTGTACATGGTAAATATCATTAAATTTTTCCATTAAAGGTACAAAGCATTCCATGCCTTGTCTTCCATAAAATCAATTCTACGTTAAAAACATACCGTCTAGACAGCTATTTTTTAAGCTATCATTTGAAAGACATATATAATATATAGGCTCAAATGGTGAAAGTGCCCATTTGGGCCTATTATTGTATGAATTCATACGTTACAACCAGAGCAAGATCCACCCGTGTATTACAGTATTGTCATTTTGACAATTTTGTATTACTTACGAGTAGCAGACTTGATGGGGGTTACGTCCCCATACCCACGTGAAAATATAATTGCAGGCAATTACATTTTAGCAGATACGCAAGCGTTTCTGAGTAAGCGTCATAGACAACAAAATAAGAAAATTTTGATAAGGCATTCACCTGGATAGGTGAGTGTTTTTTTATTTTCAAATATTTAATTAACAGAAAAAATAAAAAAGTTTTCCTCAGGGGGCTGTAAAAATGCCTCTCAGCGTTTCGTATTAATGAAAGGGTATTTTTTGCAGGAAAAATAAAAAATTTTCATCAAGAGCCTGTATTTATGCCCTTCATCTTTTGAATATGTGTAAGGACATTTTTTGAGCCGGCATAAAAATGATTTTTACAACAGTTAGAAACAGAAACGAGGCGAGAAAAGAATGAAATATGAATACATGAAGGAGTCAGAGCAGATGCTTCAGTACTTCCAGTTTCCGAAGTTTTTGCTAAAACTGCGAATTTCTCAAACTGCAAAATTCCTTTATATGATTTTGTATGACCGGGCACGGATATCGAGAATGAATAGTTGGATAGACAAGTATGGAAATGTTTATCTGATTTTTCCGATAGAGGAATTGTCTGCTCAAATCGGTAAATGTAAATCTTCTGTAAAAACAGCATTGAAGGAATTAGATGATGTGGGACTATTGGTTCGCAGATCTGGTGGTTTTTCAAAACCCAATCATTTATATATAAAAATTCCATCTGATGAGATTGGTTTACAGCTGGTTGAGAATAAGGCGGTTGAAAAGATGGTTGCAACAGAGTCGGAAAAGCAACCTTCATCTGGTCGTAAAAATGGCTGTGCAGGAGTCGGAAATGTGGCACCTAGTAAAGTAACTGAGAAATATAAAAGAAATAAATATCATGAAGTAAATTATTGCTATGGAGAAGGAGAGAGTTTGTGATGAGAGAAGAAGATATCGTATGTGTAGGCAGTGATGGTTTGCAATACTGCAAAGTCTGTGGGGAAGCGAAAGAAGCTTTTTTCCCCGAGGGTGGCTTTATGGGGATGAAAAAACATACTAGGCAATGTGCCTGTGACAGAAAAGCGTATGAAGAAGAACAAAAATATTTTAAAGAGAAAGAACACCGGGAATTAGTCAGTAGAAATACGAGCATCTGTTTTGACGAGAGCAGGATGGAAGAGTGGACATTTGAGAATGCAGATATGTCAGATGCAGTAATGCATAAGGCAAAAAGCTATGTTGATAACTGGGAGGAAATGAAAAGAAATCATATAGGCTGTTTGTTCTGGGGACCGGTTGGTACCGGGAAAAGTTATATTGCCGGGTGTATTGCCAATGAACTTCTTAAGCGGGAAGTAACGGTAAAGATGACAAATTTCAATACCATTATTGATGATATATTTCCACTGGCAGACAAAACGGAATATATCAATGCATTGGCTTCTTACCAGCTTTTGATTATTGATGATCTTGGAGTGGAACGAAATTCAGGATATGCGTTAGGAATTGTTTTTAGCGTCATAGACCGCAGGATCCGTTCGGGACGACCTTTGATCATCACAACCAATCTTCCGCTGAAAGAAATAAAAAGCGAGACCATGTTGGACAAAAGGCGTATCTATGATCGTATTTTAGAAATGTGTACACCAATGTATGTTGGAGGTACAAGTAAACGAGAAGCGATTGCAAGTATGAAAATGGAGAAAGCGAAAACGTTGTTGAATACAAAGAATGATCGTGTGTATTGCGGATAGAAGTGTATGCTACGCACGTTAAATAATAAGGGAAGGATTTTATGAGCAAACAACATGTTGCGATATGTGAAAAAGTGGCTCTTACAATTGAAGAGGCAGCAGAATACAGTAATATTGGACAAAACAGAATAAGTGGTCTTTTGAAAGAACCGAGATGTCCGTTTGTGCTTTACGTAGGCACGAAAAAACTTGTAAAGAGAAAAGAATTTGAAAAATTCATTTCGGAAAGTGTGGAAATATAAATGATTGACAGGAGATGGGGCAGGAGATGAGATGAAAATGAATATTCACAAAAATAAGATGCTATGGTATAATACAAGGTACTGTATTAGGGCTTCTTATGAGAGGAGCTGAAATATGGGAAAAGATTTAAAAGGCAAAGAACTTGGCAAGGGAATATCCCAGGAAAGTACGGGATTATACTCAGCCAGATTTGTAGATCGGTTTGGAAAGAGAAAACATAAACGATTCAAAAAGCTGCAAGAGTGCAGAGCATGGATTGCTGATGCGACTTATGTGGATGAACACAGTGATATTTCAATGCCATCAGATATGCTGGTCGATCAATGGTTTGATTATTGGATTGGGATAAAAAAGAAAACAGTCCGTTCAAATACTGTTCGCAATTATACGGAGAGATATATTAAAAATATTAAACCGGTAATTGGAAAGATGACACTATCAGACGTGAAACCACTTCAATGTCAGAAAATATTTTATGATATGGCAGATCAGGGGTATCGCACATCTACAATTTATCAGGCAAGAATTGCATTATACAATATGTTTGAGTATGCAAAAGAGAATGAAGTCTTGCGTAGCAATCCCTGTAAAAAATCTGTGAAAAGTGATATGGGAAAGCCTTCTGAGAAGAAGGTTGCTTTAACAAGAGACATACAAAAAACATTTTTACAATATGCAGAAAATCAAAGCTATGAAAATCAGTATCGTTTTATACTACAAACCGGATTGCGAACAGGCGAATTGGTAGGATTGAAATGGGGAGATGTCGATTTTAAATCCAAAACAATTCAGATTCGCAGAAGTATGGAATATCGTTACAGTGCAAAGGAGTGGCGTATCGGAGAACCAAAGAGTAAATCAGGTTACCGTACGATACCCTTAACAGAAGAAGCGGTTTCTATACTAAAAAAACAAAAAGAAAAGAATAAGAGGATTTCAGAAATTTCAACAGAATGGGAAGAATTTGTGTTTCTGTGTCGAAAAGGAACACCTGTCAAGAACAGTACATATGATACAGCGCTGTTTAAAATCTGTGACAAAGCAAAAATTCCAAGATTTTCGATGCATATCTTGAGACATACTTTTGCTACCAGATGTATTGAAGCAGGAATGAAACCGAAAACACTTCAGATGTTACTGGGCCATTCGAATATTGGAATTACAATGAACTTATATGTTCATACTACCGAGGAAGAAAAGAAAAAAGAAATGGACTTGGTAGCAGAAGCACTTATGGCAATGTAATGGCCCACTAAATGGCCCACTTGCAAAAATAAGTATGCTGAAATCCCTTGAAATCAAAGGATTTATAGGAGGAAATAGAAAAAATGAAATTAGGAATCGTTGGACTTCCAAATGTAGGAAAAAGTACACTTTTTAATTCCCTGACAAAGGCTGGTGCAGAATCTGCGAACTATCCCTTCTGTACCATTGACCCGAATGTGGGAGTTGTTACTGTGCCGGATGAAAGACTTGCACTGCTTGGTGATTTTTATCATTCCAAGAAAGTGACACCGGCCGTTATAGAATTTGTTGACATTGCAGGACTTGTAAAGGGCGCTTCTAAGGGAGAAGGTCTTGGAAACCAGTTCCTTGCAAACATCCGTGAAGTTGATGCAATCGTTCATGTAGTACGCTGTTTTGAGGATACCAATGTAATTCACGTAGATGGAAGCATCGACCCGATCCGTGATATTGAGACTATCAACCTGGAGCTCATTTTCTCTGATCTTGAGATCCTGGAGAGAAGAATTGCAAAGGTTACCAAGACTGCCCGTATGGACAAAGAAGCTGCAAAAGAGCTTGATTTCCTTCAGAAGATCAAGAAATGGCTGGAAGACGGCAAAATGGCCATCACTATGGAACTGGAGAATGAGGATGAGGAAGCATGGATGGGAACATACAATCTGCTCACTCAGAAACCGGTTATTTACGCTGCAAATGTTGCAGAAGACGATCTTGCAAATGATGGTGCTGACAATGCGCATGTACAGGCTGTAAGAAAATATGCTGCAGAGCAGAACAGTGAGATTTTCGTAATCTGTGCTCAGATCGAGGAAGAGATTTCCGAACTGGATGAGGATGAGAGAAAAATGTTCCTGGAGGATCTTGGACTCAAGGAATTAGGACTTGAGAAGCTGGTTAAGGCAAGTTATCATCTCCTTGGACTTATGAGCTTCCTGACCTCCGGAGAAGATGAGACCAGAGCATGGACCATCAAGATTGGAACCAAGGCTCCGCAGGCAGCAGGTAAGATTCATTCTGATTTTGAGCGTGGATTCATTAAGGCTGAGGTGGTAAACTATCAGGATCTTCTTGACTGTGGCTCCTATGCAGGCGCAAGAGAAAAAGGTCTTGTAAGAATGGAAGGTAAGGATTACGTAGTACAGGATGGCGATGTGATCTTATTCCGTTTCAATGTCTGATAAGTAATAGAAACAGAGGGATAGCATAAATGTCAATTCAGTTTCCGAATCTAGGAATAAACCTGGGTTATGTGGGGAAATCCATTCAAATATTTGGATTTGAGATTACATTTTTTGGCCTTGTAATAGCTCTGGGAATGCTTCTAGGAATGGGATTTGTGATTCTGGAAGCGAAGCGCTGCGGCGAGAATAAAGACGATTATCTGGAAATGATGATCATGTCCCTGCTTCTGGGTGTGGTCGGATCCAGAATGCTTTATGTTTTATGTTCCTGGAATCTTTATAAGGGCAATATTATTGAGATCTTTAATGTGAGAAATGGCGGACTTACATTCTACGGCGGTCTGTTTGGAGGAATGCTGGGAGCAGCCATTTACTGCGGCGTGCGCAGAAAATCTTTTATGCAGATGGCAGATACTGCCAGCATGGGAATCGTTATTGCGCAGATAATAGGAAGGTGGGGAGATTTCTTTAACAGGGAATCTTTCGGTGAGTATACCAACAGCATATTTGCAATGCAGCTCCCTTTATCTGCTGTGCGTTCCAGCGAAGTGACATCTGCAATGAGGGAAAACCTGGAGACAATAGGTGGAACTTCTTATATTCAAGTACATCCGGTTTTCTTATACGAGAGTCTTTGGTGTCTGCTTTTGTTTCTCCTGATGCTTGTGTGGAAGCGCAAAAAACATTTCCACGGAGAAGTATTTCTGAAATATCTGGCAGGATATGGTCTCGGACGATTTTGCATAGAACTTCTTCGAACAGACAAGCTTATGATTCCGGGAACTTCTGTTGGAATTTCCCAGCTGATCTCAGCAGCACTGTTTGTAATCTGTGCTATGATCGCAGTTGTGGAAGAAACCATGGCGAAAAAGAGGGCGGCAAGGCGCAGACGCAGGAGAGAACAGGACTATGAAGCGCAGGAAAGAGCAGCCAGAGAAGCTGAAGCAGAAGAATACAGAGACCGGCTCAGACTGGAGAGAGCTTTTGCAGATGGAGATGCCGCAGGTGTTCCGGAAGTCTATAACGGAACAGCATCTGCTTATGAACATGATTCCGAAGAATCAGAAGAAACTTCGTCTGTGGAAGAAGAGCATCCGGAAGAAGATCCTCAGGATGAAAAGAACACAGAGAAAATCGTGGAAGAGGAAAATTCAGCTGCTGAGGATTTCTATGAGGAGGACTCAGAGAAAGATACAGAAGAAATTTCTGAGGAGGAAGCTTTGCCAGAAGCTTCCGGTACAGAAAATTATGTGGAAGAAAATGCCGGGATTTCTGAAGAAGAAACTGTTGCTGCGAAGGGTCCGACAGCTTCAGAAGAAGATGAATGGTTGTATAGCCAGCCGCGCAGATTTGCGAAAAAACCTGCCCATGAGCAGGAAGATTGATCATATGATTGTCAGATATCTGAATCTGGTCTGAACAAAACGTCATTTTGGTGGGGGCGAATCCCACTGAAGTGGCGTTTTTTTGTGTGTAACCGGAAATTCCGCTGGAATTTCCGGTGATATAAAAAGTCCTGCAGGGCAGGATTTATTTGTATATAAAAATTTTTTGACTGCATTTTCGCTGTTTGTAAGGACTTTGTAACAGAATTATGTAATAGATTTCATAATTTCCCACTTGTAATTTAGGGGCAAATGGGTTAGAATGGGTTCATAAGTGGTAGGAAGTGGAGAAAAGTGGTGACAAATGGGGACGAAGTGGCAGAACTTCCATTTGTTTCCCGTCATGAGATACGAGGGGGAGACTCGTATTTCACGAGAGTAGGTGAGTTTTTATGTTCATGGGCGAGTACAATCACACAATCGACGCGAAGGGGCGTTTGATCATCCCGGCGAAATTTCGGGAACCTTTAGGTGAGGAATTTGTTCTTACCAGAGGACTTGATGGTTGTCTTTATATTTATCCTATGGATGAATGGGAAGCCTTTGAAGAGAAACTCCGTGCATTACCACTTACAAATAAAGACGCTAGAGCCTTTTCGCGCTTCTTTGTTGCAGGTGCAACAACATGTGAACTGGACAAGCAGGGGAGAATTCTCGTACCACAGACGTTACGTGAGTTCGCTGGTCTGGAGAAAGATGTTATTCTGGCTGGAAACTTAAGCAGAGTAGAAGTCTGGAGCAAGGAGAAATGGAGCGAGAATTGCAATTATGACGATATGGACAGCATTGCTGCCGACATGGAGAACATGGGAATCGTCATCTGAGCATAAAATAAGCGAGAAATCCAACAGGAGACGGAAATGGAATTTAAACACAAATCTGTATTACTGGACGAGACCGTTGGCGGGCTGAATATTAAGCCGGATGGAATCTATGTGGATGGCACTTTGGGCGGCGCAGGACATGCCATTGAGGTATGCAGGAAACTTTCTGCCAAGGGGAGATTTATTGGTATAGATCAAGACCAGGATGCGATAATTGCTGCGAGTGAACGGCTTGCCGCCTTTGACCAGGTGACAATCATTCGCAGCAATTATTGTTACATGGTACAGGAGCTTGCCGCAAGGGGAATTCACAAGGTTGATGGTATTGTTCTGGATTTGGGAGTATCCTCCTATCAGCTGGACAATGAGGAACGTGGATTTACCTATCGGGTAGATGCACCTCTTGACATGCGCATGGATCAGAGACAGACACAGACTGCCAGTGACATTGTTAACGGTTATGAAGAAAGAGAACTGTATCGCATTATCCGCGATTACGGTGAAGATAAATTTGCGAAAAATATCGCGAAACATATAGTAGCAGCAAGACAGCAGAGCCCCATTATGACAACGGGCCAGCTTACACAGATCATCCGGGAATCCATACCTATGAAGATACAGGCAGCAGGAGGTCATCCGGCTAAGCGTACGTTCCAAGCAATCAGAATTGAGCTGAATAAGGAACTGGATGTTCTTCGTGATTCACTTGATGGGATGATCGATCTTCTGGATGATGGCGGAAGGCTTTGCATTATTACGTTCCATTCACTGGAAGACAGAATTGTAAAAACAATTTTTCGAAAAAATGAGAACCCGTGTACCTGTCCACCGGATTTTCCGGTATGTGTGTGCGGAAAGAAATCCAAGGGGAGAGTTATCACAAGGAAGCCAATTCTTCCAAGTGATGAAGAAATGGAAGAAAACCCGCGTTCTAAGAGTGCTAAGCTTAGAATTTTTGAAAAAAAAGTTTAAAAGAAGGGTAAAAAATGGCGGAGACAGGCAGACATACAAATACTGTGTCAGGTAAAAGACGTCCACAAAATGTGTATGTTGATGGCAACACTGTCCGAAAAGTCCAGGAAGTTCCTGAGCGGAGAGAGTACCGTCAGCCAGAGCATTCTGTTCGTAAAAATAAGGCAAAACCAGAGCAGACCACACCAGAGCAGCAGGTCCGGGGGAACAAGCCGCTTAGTAAGGCAGCCAGGAGAAACCGTGCGAAAGCCAATAATATGAACCGTAATTTTGCCATATTTCTGGCAGCACTTGGTATCCTTATTGTGTTTTGCAGTATTAATTATCTGAAACTGAAAACAGAATGCACCAGTAAAAGAAGCCAGCTGGCCACGCTCGAATCCCAACTGGCCGAGCTGAAAGAAGACAACGATGCATATGAGAGCCAGGTGACTTCAAGTGTTGACCTTGAAAGAATCCGGAAAATCGCCATCGGACGTCTGGGCATGAAATATCCAAGCAACCAGCAGACAGAAACCTATGCGACTGAAGGCGGCAGCTACGTAAGACAGTATCAGGACGTGACCGGGAAGTAATGGGAATGAAGGCAGGTGTTTGATTGACTACTCTGAGAAGAAAAACAAAAAGAAAACCTATAAAAAAAATAAATCACAGTATGAAAAAAAAGCTGTCAATACTGCTCTTTTGCGTATTGGGAGCTTTAATCGTTTTATTGGGAGTTATCACTTATATTAATTTTCAAAGTGGTGACAAGTATAAGAAACAGGTGCTGAGTCAGGCTCAGCAAAAATACCAGAATCGCACAATGCCAGCGAAACGAGGGACAATCTATGATCGAAATGGCAACATTCTGGCAACGAGCAACAAGGTGTATAATGTTGTACTGGACTGTAAAGCTGTAAATTCAGATGAGGATTATCTGGATCCTACGGTGAATGCTCTGGTTACCATATTTGGCCTTGATGAAGGAGAACTCCGTACCAGGCTTACTTCTGATAAGACCAGGGAGAGTCAGTATCAGATCGTGAAAAAGCAGGTATCCATGGATGATAAGAAAGCATTCGAGGATTACTGCAGCATACCAGATGATACGGAAATGACCAGGGAAGAAATTCAGGAGAAAAACAATATCCAGGGTGTATGGTTTGAAGAAGATTATCTGAGAGTCTATCCATATAATGAGCTGGCCTGTGATACGCTGGGATTTACTTTTTCCCGAGATACTGCGGACTATGGAATTGAGGGCTACTACAATAGCAGCCTGACAGGAATTGATGGCCGACAGTACGGATATTTCAGTGATGATTCTAACGTGGAGCAAACCATTATCGAAGCTTCTGACGGAAACAGTCTGGAGCTTAGCCTCGATCTTGGAACACAGCAGATTGTGGAAAAATGGGTAAATGCCTTTAAGGAATCTACTGGCGCCAAAAATATAGGAGTGATCGTGGAAGACCCTTCAAGTGGTGAAATCCTTGCCATGGATGGGGGCGACCGATATGATCTTAATGATCCACGTAATCTGTCTTCCTTATATTCAGCAGATGAGATTGCTGCTATGAACGACAGTGAGACCATGGATGCTCTAAGCGCCATGTGGAATAACTTTTGTGTAACCGACATTTACGAACCTGGTTCTGTTGTGAAGCCCATTGTTATGGCAGCTGCTCTGGAACAGGGAAAAATATCCACCAGTGATACCTTCTATTGTGATGGTTACCAGAATTTTGGTGTGCCAGGAAATATGACCACCATCAAATGTGCAAATATTTACGGACACGGAATGGAAACCCTTGCGGAAGTAATCGCAAACTCCTGTAACGATGCCATGATGCAGATTGGTGCAAAGATGGGAGTTGAAAATTTTCTGAAAGCACAGAGTACTTTCAATTTCGGAAGCCGGACAGGAATCGATCTTCCAAATGAGGGATATGGTATTATGCATACTGTTGATACCATGCATGAGACAGAGCTTGCGTGTTCTGCATTTGGTCAGGGATTCAGCTGTACTATGATCCAGGAAATCAATGCAATGTGTTCGGTTATCAATGGCGGCTACTATTATCAGCCACATCTTGTGACAAAAGTCAAAGATGCCAGCGGTGCAACTGTGAAGACAATCAGCCCGCTTCTTCAGAAGCAGACCATTTCTTCCAGCATTTCCGCTGATATCAGAAGCTATATGCAGGCCAGTGTAGAGCAGGG
The DNA here is from genome assembly GCF_040914025.1 of Ruminococcus sp. RTP21484sp1_RTP21281st1_A8_RTP21281_210402. NCBI lineage: Bacteria > Bacillati > Bacillota > Clostridia > Eubacteriales > Oscillospiraceae > Ruminococcus > Ruminococcus sp. RTP21484sp1_RTP21281st1_A8_RTP21281_210402. The sequence continues at coordinate 73,467 of NZ_JBCPGE010000010.1, read as the reverse complement.
TACCAGTATGACGTCAAAGGTACAGGGTTACAGCTCAGGCGGTAAAACAGGAACTGCGGAGAAATTCCCCCGTGGAAACGGTAAATACGTGGTTTCCTTTATCGGATTTGCCCCGGTTGATGACCCGCAGGTTCTGATCTATGTGGTAATTGACGAGCCAAATGTAGAGGATCAGGCCAGCAGTATTTATCCACAGTATGTGGCACAGGCAATTCTTTCCGAGCTTCTGCCATACATGAATATTCAGCCCGATCAGTCTACAGACGGAACTGTTCCGGAGACAGAGCTTTGGGAGAAATTTAATGGTCATGTAAATACTATATCTGACAGTCAGATTGATGAAAATGGAAATCTGGTGGATGAAGAGGGCAACCTCATTGACTGGGATGGCAATCGGATTGACGAAAATGGTTACCTGCTGAATAGTGACGGAAGTTATCAGATCAATGCAAACGGAGAGTATATAAAATCTGCTAACCTTGATGGAATCAGCGATTCCTACACTGGTTCAGCCGGGGAAACTCTGCCGGAGGCTGTTTCTGATACCAATGTTCCGGGACCTCCGGAAGATAACACGGATCCCATTGAGGATAACAATATGGAGAGTGAAGGCCTGACTAACGAGGAAGCCGGACTGGATTAGAAATACTGTCCATAGGTGGCATAGTATTGGCAGGAAATAAAAAAACAGACTGTTCACCATAATACAACACATACCTCCATCTGAAATTATCATATATTAGTTATGATGATTTCAGATGGGGATTTTTTTATGAAAAAAACTATGACCTTTCACAGGAAAAAAATATGGATGGTTTTTCTTGTATGTGCACTTATGCTTCTGGGACTTGTGGGAAGGCTTGTTTACCTGATGGGGGTTCGGTCGGATTACTATTACCAGAAAGCAGAAGAACTTCATGAAAGAGAACGAGTCATTAAGGCTGCAAGAGGACAGATACTGGATGCAAAAGGGAGGATTCTGGCAGATAATAAAACTGTATGTACTATTTCCGTTATTCACAGTCAGATTAAGGAACCACAGAAGGTTATTGAGGTCTTGTCAAAAGAGTTGGAAATAGATACTGACACAGTGCGTAAAAAAGTTGAAAAAATATCTTCAATTGAACGAATTAAGACAAATGTGGAAAAATCTGTGGGAGATGTGATACGTGGGTATGAACTGGATGGTGTGAAAGTGGATGAGGATTATAAGCGGTATTATCCTTACGGATCTCTGGCTTCCAAGGTTCTGGGATTTACAGGCGGTGACAATCAGGGGATAATTGGCCTGGAAGTGAAATATGAGGAAATTTTAAAGGGACAGGCGGGAAAAATCCTGACCACAACAGATGCCAGAGGCGTGGAAATCGACCAGATCGGAGAAAGCAGGGAAGATCCGGTGGCAGGGGAAAACCTGAAAATCAGTCTGGATGTGGATCTGCAGCAGTATGCGCAGCAGGCGGCCCTGAAAGTAATGGAAGAAAAACAGGCTGCGCGTGTTTCCATACTTCTTATGAATCCGCAGAACGGAGAAATTTATGTATGTGTTAATGTGCCGGAATTTGATCTGAACGATCCTTTTACATTGAATACGGACGTGGACACTTCAGGACTGAATGAACAGGAAAAACAGGATCTTCTGAACCAGATGTGGAGAAATCCCTGCCTGAACGATACATATGAGCCCGGTTCTACCTTTAAGATCATTACCATGTCTGCAGGTCTGGAGGCTGGCGTGGTTTCCGTAAATGACAGATTTTTCTGTCCGGGGTATAAGCTGGTGGATGACAGGCGGATTCACTGTGCAAGGAGAACAGGACACGGTTCCCAGAGCTTTGTGGAAGGTGCCCAGAATTCCTGCAATCCGGTTTTTATTGAAGTGGGTCTGAGACTTGGGGTGGAAAACTATTATCATTATTTCAAGGAGTTTGGACTTTTGAAGAAGACAGGTGTAGATCTGCCGGGAGAGGCTGGAACGATCATGCATAAAATGGAAAATATGGGGAATGTGGAGCTGGCAACAGTTGCTTTTGGCCAGTCTTTTCAGATTACGCCAATTCAGCTGGCGACCACAGTCAGTTCTCTGATCAATGGGGGGAGGCGGATCACACCTCATTTTGGGGTATCCGTTCTGAGCTCAGATGGCACCAGCGGAAGAAAGCTGGAATATCCGGTGGAAACGGGGATTATTTCGGAAAAAACATCAGAGACAGTAAGAGGAATTCTGGAGAAAGTAGTGTCAGAAGGTTCCGGAAGAAATGCCCGGATCGAGGGATGCACAGTAGGGGGCAAGACGGCTACTTCCCAGACTTTGCCAAGAAGTGCCAACCGGTATATTTCTTCCTTTCTTGGTTTTATGCCTGCGGAAGATCCACAGATCCTGGGGCTTTGCATTATACATGACCCGCAGGGCGTGTATTACGGAGGAACCATTGCGGCACCTGTGATAAAGAATATTTTTGAGGCGGTGCTAGAGCGTGTTTGAAAAATCATTCCCGCAATCTGCACGCCCCACTTTGCGGGAGATTTCACCCGAATTCGGTTGCCGTAGCCCGCTACGGCGCCCTCATCCGGGCAAAATCTCCCACAAATTGTGACGCACATCTTGCAGAAAGCCTTTTTCAAACACGCTCTAAATCAGAAAAAAGAAAGATAAGCTTCGGTGATCGGTCAGGCTGTGAGCAAGGAGAAGTATGTTACCGGTCACGAAGTAAGCAGTAAACAATGTTGGGATATTATCTTGCAAAAACCAAGCTATGGGTTGATAAATAAGGGGAAAAGCTTTATACTATAAGATGCTTTAAAAAGTTTAGAGCGTGTTTGAAAATGGTTTCTGCAAGATGTGTGTCACAATTTGAGGAAGATTGCGGAATGCTTTTTTAAACAGACTCTGGAACGAAAAAAACGAAAGAATTAAAGAGGTGTGAGAATGGAATTTCATATTGTGATCCCGGTACTGATTTCCTTCGCAATCAGTGCAGTATTAGGACCTGTTATTATTCCTTTTCTGCGTAAGCTGAAAATGGGACAGACAGAGAGAACAGAGGGCGTACAGTCGCATCTGAAAAAGGCCGGAACCCCGACTATGGGCGGCGTGATCTTTCTGATATCCACGATTATTACTTCATTGTTTTATGTAAAAGATTATCCCAAGATTATCCCGGTTCTGTTCCTGACTCTGGGATTCGGACTGATCGGTTTTCTGGATGATTATCTGAAGGTAGTCCTTAGAAGATCTGACGGACTTCTTCCATGGCAGAAATTTCTGCTTCAGGTAGTGGTAACAGGTATTTTTACTTTCTACCTGCTGCGGTATACAGATGTGTCTCTGACCATGCGTATTCCATTCTGGGGGGGACATTATCTGAATCTTGGCTGGCTGGCTGTACCGGTGCTGTTCTTTGCAGTGATCGGAACGGTAAATGGCGTAAACTTTACTGACGGTGTAGATGGTCTTGCTACCAGCGTTACCCTGATCGTAGCCGTATTTTTCACGGTTGTATCCATTGGAACCCAGTCAGGTATCGAGCCTGTCACCTGTGCTGTTATCGGCGGACTGATGGGATTTTTACTTTACAATGTATACCCGGCAAGTGTGTTCATGGGAGATACAGGATCTCTGGCGCTTGGTGGATTTGTAGCAGGTGTGGCTTATATGCTGCAGATGCCTCTGTTTATACTGATCGTGGGATTGATCTATCTGGTTGAGGTACTGTCCGTTATGATCCAGGTAACCTATTTCAAAGCAACACATGGCAAACGTATTTTCAAAATGGCGCCTATCCATCATCATTTTGAGCTTTGCGGATGGTCAGAAGCCAGAGTAGTTGCAGTGTTTACTATTGTGACTGCAATTATGTGCCTGATCGGACTTTTAGCCCTGTAAGAGCTGCCTGAAAAGGGAGAATTCCGGGGCATCCATTGCAAGGCATTAAGGAGGAAATAAATCATGGAATTAAAAGGAAAAAAAGTTCTGGTTTTCGGAGCTGGAAAAAGCGGTATCGGCGCAGCTGATCTTCTGAATGCAGTTGGTGCCTGCCCGGTTCTCTACGATGGAAACGCAGATCTGGATAAAGAAAGCGTATTACATAAAATCGGTGGGAATTATGAACTTCCCATCTATGCAGGAGAGCTGCCGAAAGAAGTTAAGGAAAGCCTGGATCTTGTGGTATTAAGTCCTGGAGTTCCCACAGATCTTCCAATTGTAAAAGGTTTTTATGATCAGGGACTTCCTGTGTGGGGCGAGGTTGAACTGGCTTATCAGACTGGAAAGGGTGAAGTTCTTGCAATTACCGGAACAAACGGAAAAACTACAACAACAGCCCTTCTTGGGAAAATCATGTCAGATGCACGCCCATCTGTATTTGTTGTTGGAAATATTGGAACTCCGTATACTTCCAAGTCACTGGAGATGACAGATGAGACGGTCACGGTTGCAGAGATCAGCAGCTTCCAGCTTGAGACTATCTGGAAATTTGCTCCAAGGGTAAGCGCCATTTTGAATATCACAGAGGATCATCTGAACCGTCATCATACAATGGCTGAGTATATCCGCGTGAAAGAGCTGATCACAAGCAACCAGGGTCCGGAGGATGTATGTGTGCTGAATTATGAGGATGAAATCCTTCGTGAATTTGGCAAAAGCATTGTGCCAAAGGCTGTATATTTTTCCAGTGCAAGAGAACTTGAACAGGGTATTTTCCTGAGAGGAGACCAGATTATTCTTCGTACAGAGAAAGAGGAGATTCCGGTTGTGAGAACAGGGGAACTGAAGCTTCTTGGTACGCACAATTTTGAGAATGTAATGGCAGCAGTGGCCATGGCTTACTACACAGGTGTTGATATGGATAGCATCCGTAGGAGTATCTGTGAGTTTACAGCCGTGGAGCACAGAATTGAGTATGTAACTGAGAAAAACGGTGTGGCATATTATAACGATTCAAAGGGAACCAACCCGGATGCGGCTATTAAGGGAATTCAGGCAATGAACCGTCCGACTCTTCTGATCGGCGGCGGATATGATAAGGAATCCAGCTATGATGAGTGGATCCAGGCATTTGACGGCAAAGTAAGGTATCTGGTACTTATTGGTCAGACGAAAGAGAAAATTAAGGCTGCGGCTGAGAAGAATGGCTTTCATGATGTTATTCTCTGTGAGGATCTGAAAGAAGCTGTGCAGGTGTGTGCGGATAAGGCAAACGCCGGGGACGCGGTCCTTTTATCTCCTGCATGCGCAAGCTGGGGTCAGTTTGACAATTATGAGCAGAGAGGCCAGATGTTTAAGGAGTATGTGAGAGCACTGTAATATACCGCAAATTGCAGCGTACATCTTGAAGAAAGCCTTTTGGAGGCATGCTCTGGAGCTTGTTTGAAAAATCATTCCTGTAATCTGCACGTTCCGTTTTGCAGTATATTTCACTCGAACTCGGTTGTCGTAGCCATAGAATGTGATTGGCGGCAGGTACAGAAACTTATGATTTATTTCATAGAATACCCGGATCTGGCATATGCTTTAACCAAGGCATGGGACGTCAGGAGCAGATCTCTATGATCCGGGAGCGAAAGAAAGAAACGAAAACAGACACGGTCTTACTGATCCTTGTGCTGCTTCTGGCAGTATTCGGACTGGTCATGCTGTTTTCCATCAGTGAATATAATGGCAGAGTACGTTTCGGCGACTCTGCCTATTATTTTAAAAAGCAGCTTTTTGCAACAGCTCTGGGCCTTATGACCATGTACATAGTAGCAGAGACAGATTACAGATTCTTTGTTCGGCTGGCACCGGCTGCTTATCTCTTATCTATGGGACTTTCTACAGCAGTTTTATTTGTAGGACAGGAAATCAATGGCTCCAGAAGGTGGCTGAATTTTGGACCGTTGTCTTTTCAGCCTTCGGAATTTGCAAAAGCAGCAGTGATCCTTTTTCTCACCTGGCAGATCCAGGGAAGCAAAAAGACTACAGCTGGCTTCTGGTTTATGTGCAGGACAATGCTGACACTTCTTCCAATTGTAGGACTGGTAGGCTCCAATAACCTAAGTACGGCAATCATAATCCTTGGAATCGGTGTAATCCTGATTTTTATATCAGATCCGGGATATGCCAGATTTGTTGGAATGGGAGTGACTGGTGCAGCAGTGATCGCAGTGTTTCTGGCAGCAGAGAGCTACCGTCTGGAAAGGCTTGCCATATGGCGGAATCCGGAGAAGTATGAAAAGGGTTTTCAGACCATTCAGGGACTTTATGCTATTGGAAGCGGCGGGCTTTTCGGAAGAGGATTTGGCAGCAGCCTGCAGAAACTGGGATTTGTGCCGGAAGCCCAGAATGATATGATCTTTTCCATTATCTGCGAAGAACTGGGACTGACCGGAGCTTTTTTTCTCATTGGCATATTTGGGCTTCTTATGTGGAGACTGATGGTGATTGCCCTTCACTGCCGGGAACTGCAGGGAACACTTTTATGCGTTGGCATTATGAGCCATATGGCCATTCAGGTGATCCTGAATATTGCGGTGGTGACAAACACCATTCCAAATACAGGAATCACGCTTCCCTTTATCAGCTATGGCGGAACCTCAGTGGTGTTTCTTCTGGGCGAGATGGGGCTGGCTTTGAGCGTAAGCAGAAAATGAAATTTTATCACCAGTCAGAAATATTCGCATACAATAAAAGGTAAGAGGCCCTTTAGGAGTGAATGGCTTGAATGACCGGATTTACATTGAGGGAGGACACCAGCTGAAGGGAAGTATTCGGATACAGGGCTCAAAAAATGCAGCGCTTCCTATGATGGCGGCGTCTCTTTTACATCGGGGAGTCAGTGTGCTCAAAGGCTGTCCGCGGATCGCGGATGTTTTTTGTATGGAGGAAATTCTTCAGAAGCTTGGGGCAGTGACCTGGTGGGAAGACCATGATCTGTATATGGACTGCGAAAATGCCGGTAAATGGTCAGTTCCTTTTGAATTTACAGGGAGGATGCGGTCTTCCGTGATTCTTCTTGGAGCGCTTCTCGCAAGAAATGGGAAAGGAAGCCTTGGCTATCCAGGTGGGTGCGTGATCGGGAAAAGACCTATTGATATGCATCTTTTTGTGCTTCGGAAGCTTGGCGCAGTGGTCACAGAGGAACAGGGAGTTTTGATGGCAGAAGCACCTCATCTGCAAGGGGCATTGGTTTCTTTTTCAAAAAGAAGTGTGGGAGCTACCCAGCAGGGCATTTTAGGAGCCGTGCTTGCAGAGGGAGAGACTGTATTGGAAAATTGTGCCTGTGAGCCGGAAATACAGTGGCTTTGCAGGTATATGCGTTCCATGGGAGCAAAAATACAGGGGGATGGAACTTCTGAAATAAGAATCCAGGGAGTTAAAAGCCTAAGTGCCGGGTGCATTCAGGTGCCGCCAGACCGCATTGTGTCAGGAACCTATATCTGTGCGGCAGCTATAACCAGAAGCCAGATCGTTCTTGAAAACCCTCCGGAAGGAGAACTGAAGGCCTTTCTGGAAGTATATAGGAAAATGGGTGGACAATATAAAGGTAACAGTGGTAAACTATTAGTCAATGGAAAAAATGTTCAAAGCCCTGTTAAACTGCTGGAAACGGGTGTTTATCCAGGATTTCCAACAGATCTGCAGTCTCCCGTAATGGCAGTTCTTTCCACCATAGAGGGGGAAAGTTGCATTCGTGAAATGGTTTTTGAAGACCGTTATAAAGCAGCTGACCAGTTGCGGAAAATGGGAGCCAGGATCCGCGTACAGGGAAATGAGGCTGTAATCTGCGGTGTAAAGACTTTACATGGAGCAGCTGTGCAGGCGCAGGAATTAAGAGGCGGTGCGTCCCTGATCCTGGCAGCACTTGGGGCTAAGGGAGTTACCGTACTGGAAGGATATTCTTTTGTACAGCGGGGGTATGAGCATATTTGCCAGGATCTTAATGCGCTGGGAGCAGCAGTAAAAAGGATACAGGAATAACAATATATGAAATTACTGAAAATGAAGTTGATCTATAGAAAACATAAGAAAGCGATTCTGGGTACCCTGGGGGCAGTTCTGCTGGCAGGACTTGTCTTTTTCTTTTCCTATTTTCATGTGACAAAGGTGGAGGTAATGGGAACCTCTCGTTACACGGATGAACAGGTGAAGGAGATGGCTTTGCAGGGGGTTTTTACGGATAATTCCGTTCTTGCAGTTTTGCTCCATTCCAGGGTGGACGTAGAGGGTGTGCCTTTTGTGGAAGGCTTTTATATTACCAGGCTTTCTCATAACAGTATCTGCATCAGTGTCCGGGAAAAGAAGGCGGTAGGCTGCATTCCTTATCTGGATAGCTATATTTATTTTGACAGAAACGGTATTTTTATTGAAAGTTCCCATACAAGGGATGAACTGGTGCCTTTTTTTGACGGCATTGAAGTAAGCCATGTGATCGAAGGGGAGAAGCTTCCAATTAAAGGAAACTCGGTGCTTACCACTGCGGTGGCGCTGTCAACTATTTTCCAGAAGAACGATGCCATACCGGATCATATTGAATTTGACACCAGTTATCAGATTACCTTGACTTATGGAGATATCCGGGTGATGCTGGGAAAGGACGAGTATCTTGAGGACAAGATGACACGTGTCAACGCAATTTTGCCCAAGCTTTCTGGCAAAAAGGGAATCCTTCATCTGGAAAATGTAAATGACAATTCCAAGACGATTACCTTCGAGCAGGATCTGGGCGAAGATGGCGTGATTGAGGATGTGGATACTGCGGCTGCTTACGAGAATGCAGTGGCTAACTGGCATGGAGGGTATGACCTGGAGGGTGACTATACCGGTGAAGGGGAATATGACCAGAACGGAAACTATGTAGGCTCCAGACCTACTGAGGAGAGTATTGCTGCAAATGGCAGCTGGCTTGGCGGATATATGGAAGATGGAAGCTATACCGGTTATGGGCAGCTGGATAAAGATGGAAATTATGTAGGTCCCAATCCCAATGAAACCAGTGAAGATGGAAGCGAAGAGGAGCTTGAAGATTACAGTGAGGACTACAGCGAAGACTATAATAACAGCGGTTATGACGGGTACGATGAGGAATATTAGAGAGTGTCTGAAAATCTCCTGTAAATGTGATGCACATTTTGCAGAAAGCCTTTTTCAAACACACTCTGAGGAAAATATCGCGTATTTCGCGAAAAAAGTATAAAAAAACAAAATTAGTGGTTGATAAATTCACAAAAAAAATATATGATATAGCTATATGCAGCTTGGTATATATATTTGCTGAAATTAAAGATAAAGGATATAAGGTAGAAATAAAGGAGGAAGTACATTGTTAGAGATAATGTCAAATGAGGCGGAATCCTCTGCTAAGATTATTGTAATCGGAGTAGGCGGCGCCGGAAATAACGCAGTTAACAGAATGGTTGAAGAAGCCATCGGCGGGGTAGAGTTTGTAGGAGTGAATACAGATAAGCAGGCTCTGACTCTGTGTAAAGCTCCAACTGTACTTCAGATCGGTGAGAAAATTACCAAAGGTCTTGGTGCAGGAGCACAGCCTGAGGTTGGACAGAAAGCAGCAGAAGAGAGCATTGAGGAAGTAAAACAGATCATCGAAGGTGCTGACATGGTATTTGTTACCTGCGGTATGGGCGGTGGAACTGGTACAGGTGCTGCACCGGTTATCGCAGCAGCAGCTAAGGAAATGGGGATCCTCACTGTAGGTGTTGTGACCAAACCTTTCCGTTTTGAAGCTAAGACACGTATGAACAACGCACTTGCAGGTATTGAGAACCTGAAGAAGGCTGTTGATACATTAATTGTAATTCCGAATGACAAATTACTGGAGATTGTAGATCGCCGCACAACTATGCCGGAAGCACTTCGTAAAGCAGACGAGGTTCTGCAGCAGGCAGTTCAGGGCATCACAGATCTGATTAATCTGCCGGCTCTTATCAACCTTGACTTTGCTGATGTTCAGACTGTTATGACAGATAAAGGTATTGCACACATTGGTATCGGTGAGGCAAGAGGCGATGACAAGGCTATGGAGGCTGTACAGCAGGCTGTATCCTCTCCGCTTCTTGAGACTACCATCAAGGGTGCTACACACGTTATCATCAACATTTCCGGTGATATTTCCCTTATGGACGCAAATGATGCTGCAAGCTATGTACAGGAGCTTACAGGTGAAGATGCAAATATCATCTTTGGTGCTATGTATGATGATTCTGTTGCTGATTATGCGAGAATCACTGTTATTGCTACAGGCCTTTCTGATAATGCACAGGCATCCAATCCATTTGGAAATAAGGCAAGCAACTCTGTATTTGCCAATAAGAGACCTGCTTCCACTACAGCGTCTGCTGGTGTGAATCTGAACATGCCGTCTTTCAGCATGCCGACTATGAATGCTACACCATTCACAGCGAAGACACCATCCAGCACTGTTCAGAAGAAAGATATCCAGATCCCGGATTTCTTAAGAAACAGATAATGAATGGAAATTAAAAGGCCCTCGCACATTTGTGCGGGGGCTGTTTTTGAATTTGCGGCTATTTTCTGGAACCTGTTTGAAAAATTTTTGCAGAAAGCCTCTTTCAAACACGCTCTAGCACTGGCATTCAAAGGTATCGCATTTTGTTTCAGAACATACTTTTGCACCGCTTCCGGCTACATCAATAGCAGCTGCGGTACATTTACAGTTTTCGTTATAGGTACAGTTGTGGGCTTTGCAGTCAATCTGGATGGTCTCACATCCACAGCTGTTTTTGGCACTGTTCATGGCACCCTGGCTCTTTTCCCGGAAGCTTCCGCAGGATGTTTCTTCAGAACTTTTTGCACTGTCACCCATGACGTTGATTTCCCCTCTGGAACAAAGCATATCTTCATTGTAAGCACAGGTTGTTGCGGAACATTTTAAAATTGTCATGTTTTTTACCTCCTGATTTTGTATGCTTGATTTTGCAAACATTTGCAGTTGTTCAGCAGACCGTATTTCATGAGGGCACTAAACCGCTGCAGCAGTCTTAGTTTTTCCTGTGCCTGCAAAAAATATGCACAAATTTATAAGAAAAAAATTATTAGAAAAAATAAAAAAACATCTTGACTTTCACAATAAGGCATGATATTATACGACAGTACGTGATGAAAAGAAAGCAGAGTTCACTCTCACCTCAGCGCATACTTAGATGCGGCTCGGGTTCATATTGCACAGCAGCGCGTGACTTAGTTCGCGAGTGTAATAGGAGAAGTGTGGATTCTGTCCGCACTTTTTTTATATTTGCGGCGTCAGGTATCAGGCAGGAATTTCTTCCTGCGAAGGGGAATGAGAGTCCAGAAGTTAAAAACTGGATCAGAACAGATCATCTATCAGGTATGGAGGTGCACGACAATTAGCAATTTAATGATTAACGAACAAATCAGAGACAAAGAGGTACGCTTAATCGGACCGGACGGAGAGCAGCTCGGAATTATGTCCGCAAGAGAAGCAATGGCCAAAGCTCAGGAGGCAGAGCTTGATTTAGTAAAGATTGCCCCACAGGCAAAGCCGCCGGTATGTAAGATCATTGATTATGGTAAATATCGCTACGAACTTGCCAGAAAAGAGAAAGAAGCCAAGAAAAAGCAGAAGACCATCGATGTCAAAGAAGTGCGTCTTTCACCAAATATTGATACCAATGACCTGAATACAAAGGCTGGGGCAGCGCGCAAATTCCTTACCAAGGGCGACAGAGTGAAGGTTACTCTTCGTTTCCGCGGAAGAGAGATGGCACACATGTCAAGCAGCAAGCACGTTCTGGATGATTTTGCCGATATGCTGAAGGACATTGCTGTAGTTGAGAAGGCACCTAAGGTAGAAGGCAGAAGCATGACAATGTTTTTAGCACAGAAACACTAGGATGTTGCATTCATTTGGAGAGACACCCTGAGGGTGTCAGGCTGGATGAGGGACATTAAATAGATACGATATTAAGGAGGAAATTACAATGCCAAAAATTAAAACTTGTAGAGCAGCAGCAAAGCGCTTCAAAAAAACAGGAACAGGAAAATTAGTAAGAAATAAAGCTTACAAGAGCCATATCTTAACAAAGAAATCTCAGAAGAGAAAGAGAAATCTCAGAAAAGCTACTGTTGTTGATTCTACTAATGTTAAGAGCATGAAGAAAGCATTACCGTATTTATAAGATATAGCATAGAAGAAGACGAACAGGAGGAAAATAAGAAATGGCAAGAATTAAAGGCGGATTAAACGCAAAGAAGAAACATAATCGTGTATTAAAACTGGCAAAGGGCTACAGAGGAGCTCGTTCCAAACAGTATAGAGTAGCAAAACAGTCTGTTATGCGTGCACTTACCAGCTCCTACGCTGGAAGAAAGCAGAAGAAACGTCAGTTCAGACAGCTCTGGATCGCACGTATCAACGCTGCTGCAAGAATGAACGGATTATCCTACAGCAAAATGATGCACGGCCTTAAAGTTGCAAACATCGACATCAACAGAAAGATGCTTGCTGAGATGGCTGTAAATGATGCTCAGGGATTCGCAGCACTTGCTGAGATCGCTAAGAAAGCAATTGCTTAATTGAAATAAATAGGATATTTGAACGGGAGATGGGTGACCATCTCCTTTTTTTTATCCTAAAAGCTGCAAAAAAATCATTCCTGCTATCTGAACGCCTCACTTTGCGGCAAGCTTTGTCCGAATTGATTTTTCAAACACATTCCAATATGACTATAATATAAAATATGAAATGAGTATAAAAGTATGCCAGGCAACGTACGTTTGTACGTCGCAGAAATAACAAAAACAGAAAAAATTGGTCATTGTAACGGAAATTTCTTTTGCAATTCTAAAAAAACTATAAAATTTTCTATTGCAATCAAAAAAACAGAATGCTATAATCATAACATTAAAGTAGTAAAGAGAAGAAGTTATGGAAGCCAAAGCCGGCTGGGAAACCACCAGTGGGCTTTTATACTATCCCAGTGTTGCAGAACCTGTTCTCAAAATCATTCCTGCAATCTGCATGCTATGTTTTTCGGACATGCCCTGGACACGATGAAAGGCGAGATGACAGAAGCTCTTACATAAATTAAGGAGGAGATTTATTATGAGAAATCTGAAAAAAGTACTCAGCATTACTGCAGCCGCAGCAATGGCAGTATCCACAGTAACACCTGTATCTGTATTTGCAGAGAGCGAGGAAACCTTCAAGATTGGTGTCATCGGACCTATGACAGGAGATTATGCACAGTATGGTAATGGTGTATATAATGCAGCTAAGATCGCAGCAGATGAGATCAATGCAAACGGCGGATTCAATGGATATCAGGTAGAGATCCTTGACGCTGGCGACGATCAGGGAGATCCGGAGAAAGCAGTTAACGCTTATAATGACCTTCTTGACAAAGGAATGCAGATGCTTTGCGGTACCGTTACCTCCGGTGCTTGTATCGCAGTAGGTGCAGAGGCAGCTGATAGTACATTCCTCTTCACACCGTCTGCAACAGCAGTAGACAGCATTACCGCTGGTGACAATGAGTTCCGTATGTGCTTTACAGACCCAATGCAGGGAACGAAATCTGCTGAGTATATTTCTGAGAAAGGTCTTGCTACGAAGGTAGCTACCCTCTACGATTCCATGGCTGATTACAACTCAGGTGTACATGATGCATTCGTTGCAGCCTGCGCTGATTACGGCCTTGAGGTTGTAGCTGATGAAGCATACACAACAGATAACAACACAGACTTTTCCGTACAGCTTGGAAAGATCAAAGACAGTGGCGCTGAGCTCCTGTTCCTTCCGAATTACTATTCTGACAACGCTCTGATTCTTCAGCAGGCTCATGACCTTGGTCTTGACATGAAGATTTTTGGTGTTGATGGTATGGATGGAATCCTGAATGTTGAGAACTTTGATAAATCTCTTGCAGAAGGCGTTATGCTTCTGACACCATTCTCTGCTACAGGCGATGATGAGGCAACTGTAAAATTTGTTAAAGCATATGGCGATGCAAACAATGGTGAGACACCAAATCAGTTTGCTGCAGATACATATGATGTACTTTACGCTATGCAGGCAGCAGCAAATGATGCTGGCATCACACCAGATATGTCAAATGAAGACATCAGTGCAGCAATGTCTGCTTCCATGCTGAATATTACTCTTGATGGTCTTACAGGAGAAGCTAAATGGACAGAAGACGGTGAGTGCGATAAAGCACCTAAGGCTTATGTGATCAAAGATGGCGTTTACGCTTCTATGGAGTAATTATAAGAATAGAGCCATTGTGCCGGTCATACGGCAGAGGCTTTAACCATTTCCCTGATTGCGCAGGGGATGGCCGTTAGCAAGGAGGAGACGGTTACCTGTGGGTCCGTCTCCTTCTTTGCAATTACAGAAATGATTGTTGTTTCAGTCTGATACAACAAACGGACAGGTGGCCTGTCGGCGACATCATGATATAGGAAAGTCAGCTGCCGTCCGGGACATTCATAGTAAATAACTGGAGCGTGTCTGAAAATTTACTTCCGCTTTTTCGTGTCAGAAAGTGACAGGAAGCTTTACAGTGGGAAAAGCCGGGAATGAATTTTCAAACACGCTCGTGAAAAAGAAAAATCAGTTACTATCTACAGTAATAAATCCAGTTAAGAGGTGCATTATGAGTTTTATATCCTATTTAAAAGATGGTATCAGCCTGGGCAGTATCTATGCAATCATCGCTCTCGGCTATACAATGGTATATGGTATTGCAAAAATGCTGAACTTTGCACATGGTGATGTTATCATGGTTGGAGCATTTGTAATTCTTACCGCAGTTACCAAAGCCAGTATGTCACCAATCCTGGCAATCATTCTTTCTGTTGTGATCTGTACTGTTGCCGGTGTTGTCATTGAGGCAGTTGCATACAGACCTCTTCGTAAGGCTTCATCGAATCTGGCAGTTCTGATCACTGCAATCGGTGTCAGCTATCTGCTTCAGAACCTGGCGCTTTTAATTTTTGGCGCAGATGCAAAGAGCTTTGTTCCGGTTATCAATGTTCCGTCTCTGGAGCTGTTTGGCGGACAGCTTACGATTAAAGGTGTTACGATCGTAACAATCCTTGCCTGTATTGTGATTATGGTTGGTCTTCAGCTTTTTGTAAAGAAAACAAAACCGGGGCGTGCCATGCAGGCTGTTTCCGAGGACCGTGACGCCGCACAGCTGATGGGTGTCAACGTAAATGCAACCATTTCCCTTACCTTTGCAATCGGTTCCGGACTTGCTGCAATTGCAGGACTTCTTCTTTGCTCCGCATATCCTACACTG
The DNA here is from genome assembly GCF_040914025.1 of Ruminococcus sp. RTP21484sp1_RTP21281st1_A8_RTP21281_210402. Lineage (NCBI taxonomy): Bacteria > Bacillati > Bacillota > Clostridia > Eubacteriales > Oscillospiraceae > Ruminococcus > Ruminococcus sp. RTP21484sp1_RTP21281st1_A8_RTP21281_210402. Next base: position 58,188 of record NZ_JBCPGE010000010.1, on the reverse strand, counting down.
ACTCCTTATACAGGCGCAATGCCTGGTATCAAGGCTTTCGTAGCGGCAGTATTCGGTGGAATAGGTTCTATCCCAGGAGCAATGGTTGGAGGAATTCTCCTTGGTGTTATTGAGATTTTCAGTAAGGCCTATATTTCCTCTCAGGTTGCAGATGCAATTGTATTTGCAGTTTTGATCATCGTGCTGCTTGTAAAACCATCTGGTCTGTTCGGCAAGAACATCCAGGAGAAAGTATGAGGTGGCCGATATGAAAAAAAATATGAACAAAACAACAAAAAACAATTTTATTACATATGGCATGGTAATCGCAATCTTCGTTGTGGTACAGATCCTTTCCTCCACAGGAAACCTGTCCAGACTGCTTACCGGCCTTCTGGTACCCATCTGTGTGTACATTATCGCATCTCTTTCCCTGAATCTGGTAGTCGGTTATTCCGGAGAGCTGAGTCTTGGACACGCAGGATTTATGTGCGTTGGAGCCTATTCCAGTGCTCTGTTTTCCCATGTTACCAGTGATGTGCTTCCGTCTGTTCCAAGATTGATTCTTGCATTGCTGGTAGGTGCTGCCGTGGCTGCTGTCTTCGGTGTACTAATCGGTATCCCGGTACTGAGACTTCGGGGAGACTATCTGGCAATCGTAACCCTGGCATTTGGTGAGATTATTAAGAACCTGATCAATATTCTGTATGTTGGTGTGGATGATAAAGGGCTTCACGTTGCAACAAGCGCAGCCAACCTGAAGCTGGATCCAGGCGGAAAACAGATCATCAAGGGTGCTCTCGGTGTTTCCGGTACTGCAACCTTATATAAAGATATTAAGGATTATTTCTTCCTGATCGGTGTGATTCTGGTTCTGGTCGTTCTGTTTATTATCCAGAATCTGGTAAACTCCAGAAGCGGACGTGCCATTACATCTACCCGTGATAACCGTATTGCAGCTGAGTCCATCGGTATCAACGTAACAAAGAATAAGCTGCTTGCATTTACTATTTCCGCTGCAATTGCCGGTGTAGCAGGTGTACTTTATGCCCACAACCTTTCCATGCTGAAGGTTTCTATTTTTGACTACAACATGTCCATCACCATTCTGGTATATGTAATTCTTGGTGGTATGGGAAATCTTCGCGGAAGTATTCTGGCAACGATTGTGCTTTATGCACTTCCCGAGCTGCTTCGTGGATTCTCCACCTACCGTATGCTGATTTATGCAATCGTAATGATCACAATGATGCTTTTCAACTGGGCTCCTGCAGCTAGAGATTTCAGAAGCCGTATTATTGAAAAAATCAAAGGTCACGTGAAAGAAAAGGAGGCAGCTTAATTATGGCAATGTTAGAGGTAAATAATCTTTCCATACAGTTTGGCGGCCTTCATGCTGTAGATAATTTTCAGCTGAAAATCGAAAAAGGCGAGCTTTACGGCCTGATCGGACCAAACGGTGCCGGAAAAACAACCGTATTCAATCTTCTTACAGGTGTTTATAAGCCAACAGAGGGAATTATCAAGCTGGATGGGCAGGATATCACCGGAAAAAGTATTATCGATATTAATAAAGCTGGAATTGCACGAACATTCCAGAATATTCGACTTTTTAAAGATATGACCGTACTGGACAATGTAAAGGCTGGTCTGCATAATCATTATAAATATTCTACTTTAACCGGAATCTTAAGACTTCCCAAATATTTTAAAGTAGAAAAAGAGATGAACGAGCGCGCTATGGAGATCTTGAAGGTGTTTAATCTGGATCAGGAGGCTGGTCTTCTTGCGGGAAACCTTCCTTATGGTAAACAGCGTAAGCTGGAAATTGCCAGAGCGCTTGCCACAGATCCCAAGCTTCTCCTTCTGGATGAGCCGGCTGCCGGTATGAACCCCAATGAGACTCAGGAGCTGATGGATACCATTCGGTTTGTAAGAGATCATTTTAATATGACGATCCTTCTGATTGAGCACGATATGAAGCTGGTTGGCGGTATCTGTGAGGAACTGACTGTATTAAACTTCGGACAGGTTCTTTGTCAGGGTGAGACAGCAAAGGTTCTGAAAGATCCTGCTGTTGTTACTGCATATCTGGGCGAATAAGGAGGAAAAAGAAATGGCAATGTTGGAAGTAAAAGATTTACACGTATATTATGGTGTAATCCAGGCATTAAAAGGAATCTCCTTTGAGGTAAACCAGGGCGAGGTCATTGCTTTGATCGGTGCCAATGGTGCAGGAAAAACCACTACACTGCAGACACTTACAGGTCTTCTTTCAGCAAAAGAAGGTTCCGTTGTTTTTGAAGGAAAAGATATTACCAGGGTTCCGGCCCATAAGATTGTTGAAATGGGAATTGCACATGTTCCGGAGGGACGTCGTGTTTTTTCAGATTTAAGTGTATATGAGAACCTGATCATGGGTGCTTATACGAGAAAAGATAAAGCTGAGATCCAGGAAAGCCTTGCAGGAGTCTATAAAAGGTTTCCGCGACTGGAAGAGCGTAAAGGACAGCGTGCCGGCACACTTTCTGGTGGTGAGCAGCAGATGCTTGCCATGGGGCGTGCCCTTATGAGTAAACCCAGACTGATCGTAATGGATGAGCCATCCATGGGACTTTCCCCAATCTTTGTAAATGAGATCTTCGATATTATCCGTGTGGTAAGTGAAAGTGGTACCACGGTACTTCTTGTAGAGCAGAATGCGAAGAAAGCCCTCTCTATCGCAGATCGTGCATACGTTCTTGAGACTGGTAAGATCACAATGAGTGGAAATGCAAGCGACCTGCTGAACGATGAAGCGGTACAGAAGGCTTACCTGGGTGAATAAAATTTGTAGATCTGACAGCTGATAGGCGACATGTCCGTTTTGTGAACAAAGTTCACAGAACTTTCGGGAATCTGGTGCATCACGAAGCGGTTACTGGACAGGTCGTGAACAGTAAGGTCTTTGGGAAAATAATCTGGTCAGGTGATTTTTATTGTTGTCGGAAAGAATGGAAAAAACAACGCTTCAGGAAGCTGGCCAGTGTAATAAGGAGGAGAGAAATGGACAATTTCGTAATTACAATTGCAAGACAGTACGGAAGCGGTGGACGTACCGTTGGTGAAATGCTTGCGAAGAAATTAGGGATTGGATATTACGACAAGGATATTATCCGCATGGCATCTGAGGACAGCGGAATTCACGAAACTCTTTTTGGAAGAGTAGATGAGTATTCCAGCGCAAAAAAACCGCTTTTCGGGAAGAATGGAATTTACAGCGGTGAGCTGATCTCGCCTCAGAGTAAGGACTTCACCTCTGATGAGAACCTGTTTAATTATCAGGCAAAGATCATCCGTGAACTGGCAGGGAAGGAGTCCTGCGTGATCATCGGAAGATGCTCCAACTATATTTTGAAGGATTATCCAAATGTGCTTCGTGTATTTATTCACGCTGATTGGAATTTCCGAATGGAAAAGGCTGCTGAGAAGCTGAGCATGAGCCAGAAAGAGATCGAAAAATTCCTTCAGAAGGATGACAAACGTAAGGATGAGTATTACCGCAGATTCACAGGTGAGGAATGGAAGGATGCCACTCAGTATGACCTGTGTCTGGATAGCAGCAAGCTTGGATATGAGAAATGCATCGAAGAAATTGAAAATCAGCTGAAGCTGCTGAAATAATAACAGGCTGTGTCACATAGCAGCATATGATGTGAAAACAAAAGGAAGAGCACTGGTGATTTTGAAAGAGATTGCCAGTGCTTTTTAATGTAACAGGAAATTCCGTTTGGATTTCCTGTTACATTAAAAGCCCTACCGGGCAGGATCGCACTGCGGCGGAAAGGTAGTTGTCGCTCGAGGCGACCCGCCGCAGGCGGAGAATCCTGCAAGCAGGATTCTTTTTTACATTTCATAAACATATATTATCAGGAAAGACAGATGTCAGGCGGCGGGATATGAAGGAAAAAAGACATCTGGTGATGTGGGTAGAATTTATCGCGTTGGCGGTGCTGCTGGCAAGGCTGGAAACTGTGAGAATCCGGGAGAATGCAAAAGAAGTGCAGGAATATGCCTGTGCCGGGCGGGAACAGGAAGGTGCGCAGAAGGGGTACGGAAAAAGAGAGGAAAAAACTGTCAGTGACAAAGTGATAGGGGCTAGGAATAGAAGGTCAGAAAAGAAGCTGGAAGATACTTTGGAAAAGAATGTGACGGAAAAGAAAAAAGCAGCTCTGACTTTTGATGACGGTCCTAACAGTAAATATACGCCGCTGCTTCTGAAAGGGCTGAAGGAGAGAGGGGTCCATGCTACTTTTTTTCTCATGGGGAAGAATATTGAGGGAAAAGAGGCCTTGGTGAAGCAAATACAGGAGGAAGGTCATCTGATCGGGAATCATACATATAATCATGTACAGCTGGATAAGATTTCAAAGGAGGCAGCAAAAGAAGAAATTGAGACAACCAACCAGAAAATCTTTGAAATCACAGGTGTGTACCCGGCATGGTTAAGACCGCCATATGGGGAGTGGCGAAAAAATCTGGATTTTTATGTGGAGATGTTTCCTGTACTCTGGGATGTGGATACTTTGGACTGGAAGAGTAAAAATGTAGATTCGATTATGAAAATTGTGCGGTCGGAAGTGTCAGACGGGGCAGTGATCCTGATGCATGATGCTTACCAAAGCTCAGTAGATGCAGCGCTTCAGATTGTGGATCTTCTGATGGCAGAAGAATATGAATTCGTGACTGTAGAGGAGCTGATATTGCCGTAAAAGATCGTTAAAGATGTTCATTGGTAATGTGTTACTGTTCACTCCGTTCACAATAACGCGCTTCGCGATGCACAGAAATCATGCATTCGCATGATTTCGCGCCGCAATTCTCGGATTTTCTGTGAACTTTGTTCACAAAAAACGCCTCGCGGAACGTTACCAGTGAACAGTAATGTAATGTTCCGCGAACAGTTAAAAAATAGCTTTATAAACTTGCCTAAATGAGAAATATAGATTATAATTAGAACAAATGTACGGAAAATTACTTTTGAATTGGAGAGAAATACATGGATTTATTTGAATATGCGAAATCCAGGACAATGGAGAATGAATCCCCACTTGCCTCACGTCTTCGCCCTACGAAACTGGAGGAAGTAGTGGGACAGCAGCACATTGTGGGAAAAGATAAATTACTTTACAGAGCCATCAAGGCAGATAAGCTGACTTCCGTTATTTTTTACGGTCCTCCAGGAACCGGAAAGACCACTCTGGCTAAAGTCATTGCCAATACTACTAGCGCAGACTTTACCCAGATCAATGCCACCGTAGCAGGCAAGAAAGATATGGAAGAAGTGGTAAAACAGGCTCAGAATGCCCTTGGAATGTATGGGCGAAAGACGATTTTGTTTATTGATGAGATTCATCGCTTTAATAAAGGACAGCAGGATTATCTTTTGCCTTTTGTGGAGGACGGAACCATTATCCTTATTGGGGCCACCACAGAGAATCCCTATTTTGAGGTAAACGGTGCTCTCCTTTCACGTTCTATTGTGTTTGAGTTGAAGGCACTGGAGATTCCGGAGATTAAAGAACTGCTCCTGCGGGCAGTGAACGATAAGGAAAAGGGCATGGGAAGCTATAATGCGGTTCTGGATGAAGATGCCCTGGAGTTTCTGGCAGATATGGCAGGAGGAGATGCCAGAAGCGCTCTGAATGCCATAGAGCTTGGCATTCTTACTACGCCAAGAGCTTCAGACGGCAAGATTCATATTACTCTGGATGTGGCTTCTGAGTGTATCCAGAAGCGTGTGGTGCGCTATGATAAGGATGGAGATAACCATTATGATATTATTTCTGCATTTATCAAGAGTATGCGCGGCTCCGATCCGGATGCTGCAGTTTATTATCTGGCGAAGATGCTGTATGCAGGTGAAGATGTGAAATTTATTGCAAGACGTATGATGATCCTTGCTTCTGAAGATATTGGAAATGCAGATCCCCAGGCCCTGGTAGTGGCAACCGCAGCAGCCCAGGCAGTTGAGCGGGTGGGAATGCCGGAATCCCAGATCATTCTTTCCCAGGCTGCCGCATATATGGCATGTGCACCTAAGAGTAATGCAGCGGTGAATGCTATTTTTGCAGCAATGGACAGTGTGAAGCGTACCAGGACGACTGTTCCGGCTCATCTTCAGGATGCCCATTATGGAGGGCATGAGAAGCTGGGACATGGAATCGGCTATAAGTATGCCCACGATTATCCAAATCATTATGTAAAGCAGCAGTATCTGCCAGATGAGATCCAGGGAGAGAAATTCTATGAGCTGTCAGATATGGGATATGAGAAGAAACTGAAGGAACACATGAAGTTTATAAAAGAGCATGCAGATTGAAGGAATGATTTTTCAAACACGCGTTGGAATAAATATTGAGTAGTTATCAGCAAGTGCTATTTTGCCAAGCATGCAGCTGTGAAGGTACTGAATAATTACAAAATCTGAAATAAAAAGTGGAGGAGCTTTATAAAAGCCCCTCCATTATTTTTGCATAAATTTCTTCATATTTCTTGGGCCACTGCCTGCACATGGCCTTTGCAGCGGAAAGAGATGGCGCTGCAAGAGAAAGATCGATCACAGAAGCACCCTTCTGCAAAAGCTGAAGGTGAACCACATATTCTCCCTGATTATTAATGTAATAATCGGCTTGAGCTTTCACCTGATTCTTTGTGGAGGCACCTCTGGCTGCAAGGTACTGGAGCACTTCAGTACGGATGTCCTGGGAAATATCATTCTCGAAATAGGTGAGCGTGTTTTTTCCATCTTCAGTAAGATAATAGTAGGAAGTATTGGAAATGGTACGCTTCTCAATCAGCTCTGTTTCCTCAAGCTCGGAAAGGGCCTGTTGCAAATGGAAATAATTTGTGTACTCGTGGTCCAGAATAAATTCTGAAATTTCTGAATTAGTGATGGGGGACGAAGAATTCCGAAGCATATATAGGATGATCAGTTTGTAAACAGTAAATGGTGTAGCCATTTTCCAGCCTCCCTTCTGGTGAAATATTGCATAAGTTCTAAATTCGAGTGTGTTTGAAAAAGCTTTCTGCAAGATGTGTATTACACTTTGCGGGAGATTGCGGGAATAATATTTCAAACAGACTCTGGAGCGTGTTTGAAAAATCATTCCCGCAATCTGCACGCCCCACTTTGCGGGAGATTTTGCCCTCTTTCAGTCGGCGTAGCCCGCTACGCCTCCCTCAATCGGACAAAATCTCCCACAAATTGTGACGCACATCTTGCAGAAAGCCTTTTTCAAACACGCTCTAATGCTTTGCCCTGAAAACTCTGACGCTCTTTCAAACGGTGGTGGAGCAGATTCAGCACTTCTCTTTTTCTGCTGGCCCATAGAGGGGCGATCAGCAGATCTTTCGGCCCATCGCCGGTAACCCGGTGGATCACAATGGATGGATCCAGATGTTCCAGGCAGTCTGCTACAAGGTCAATATATTCGGTGCGTTCCAGCACTTTAAATTTCCCGGCAAGATAATCATATGCAAGGTCAGTGCCTTTCAGAACGTGGAGCAGCTGAAGCTTGATTCCCTGAATATCCCGGGCATTTAAATAATCCATAGTAGCCAGCATATCTTCCCTGGATTCGCCGGGAAGCCCGAGAATGGTATGAACTACTACTTCCAGACCAGCTGTACGGAGTCTCTTAAGGGAGTCTTCAAAGCAGGATAGATGGTAACCTCGCCTGATATAAGCTGCGGTAGATTCATGAATGGTTTGAAGTCCCAGTTCTACCCAGACTGGTTTAACCATGTTTAGCCGGGAAAGAAGTTCTACTACATCGTCCTCCAGGCAATCCGGCCTTGTACCAATAGAAAGTGCCACAATCCCCGGATGGGAAATAGCTTCCTGAAAAATTTTTTCCAGATAAGGCACAGGAGCATAAGTATTGGTGTAAGCCTGAAAATAGGCGATGTATTTGTGAATAGGTCTTTTGGCAGAAAGCATGGCAATCTGACTGTCTATCTGTTCATGGATAGAGAGGGCTGCACTGGCGGCAAAATCACCGCTGCCACCTTCGCTGCAGAAGATGCAGCCGCCGTGTCCTATTGTACCATCGCGGTTGGGACAGCTCATGCCGCCGTTTAAGGTGACTTTATAAACCTTTTCCCCGAAGCGCTCCTTTAGCATATAGTCAAGGGAGTGATAGGGCTTTCCATTCCAGCTGGTGATCATAAATTCTTATTGTCGGAATCAAGACTGTGGTCTACTACACTGTCAGGATTCGGCTCAGAGGTTTCTTCCGGAATATATTTGTCAAAAATTTTCACAAAGAAATGGGAATTGATGTATGCAATTCCGGAAAATCCAATGAGCACCAGCAGCAGGATGACCATGGACTGTACCTGGGCACTTGGAATAAAAAATACAAGAACCGGGGCAGCAGTGACAAGGATCATAAGTGCTGTATATGGAAGATGGCGGATGGACATCAAAAATGCGTTGGTAAAAGTATTCTTGATGGTATTGTAAAATTTCGCAAGAACCGGGTAGATGTACAGGAAGATCATCAGGTAAACGACCAGGATCATCATAAATAATACCATAAGAACCTTACCGATGGTGCCAGGTGTGCTGCGGCAGATGCTAATGTCAAAGTACAGCAAAAGGGCAGCCGCAAGCATGATCAGATTGATCACAATACCCTGTTTCAGATTCTGTTTAAAGGATTTAAAAAATCCGCGGACGATATAAGACTCTTCATTACGAACCATTTTCAAAGTGACGTAGAACATGGCGGCAATGGAAGGTCCAATGGTCACCACCGGAATGCAGCAGACAATGCAAAGCAGATTCAGAATGATAAGATCTGCCACCCTGCTCATGAAGGTGAAAAATTTGTTATCCATGTTGAAAAAACGATCCATTCAAAAATTCCTCTTTTCTATTTTGTATATAGCATTAATGAGCTTATCACATAGTATAACGAATCTGTGAAAAAAAAGCAATTTGAAAATAAAAAAGAACATAAAAACTATATAATCTTCACAAAAATATTTATAGAAAGTCCTTGCTTATCACACGTCAGAGTGTTAAAATAGTAATTATTGAAAAGAGAATAATAAACATTAAATATAGAAAAAGGAGTAGCGAAATGAGTAAAAATATCAGAACTGAGGCAGTTGACCATCTTTTTGAGGCCATACTTTGTCTGAAGGATAAGGAAGAGTGCTACACTTTCTTTGAGGATGTGTGTACCATTAACGAACTTCTTTCTTTATCTCAGAGATTTGAAGTGGCCAAAATGCTGATGGATAAGAGAACTTACCTTGACATTTCTGAGAAGACCGGTGCTTCCACAGCCACGATCAGCCGTGTAAACCGTTCTCTGAATTATGGCAATGACGGTTATGATATGGTATTTAAAAGAATGGAAGAGAAAAAAGAGCAGAACCGTTCTCTGGATCAGAAGGACGAATAAGCGTCAGAGGATCTGAATCCGAAATAGAATAAAATATACGAAAGAAAACCCGCGAAATTGTGCTATGAGATAATTTCGCGGGTTTTGTACTGTTATTTGTCTTTATTCTTCTTATGTTTGTCCCTGGGCTCAGATGGGGAAATGTCATCGATCATTTTCTCAATGATCATCTTCTTAATGTAGACATCAAAGCTCATGAGACAGATAAAACTGAATCGCTTCAGAAATTCCTGATCTTCCTCATCTGCATCCTGGAAAGTGGCGCTGGAGAAACGGTAATCCTTCAGAAGATTCTTGATCAACTGGTCAATCTTGCGGTTCTCCATTCCAAAAACTTCATTATATACATAGGTCATGTCCTTGCCTGGCTCACCTTTAAAGTATTTCGCTGTGATGGGACCGAGAAGCTTCTGGATGTCTGTGATGGACAGAATATTCTTAAAATAATAAATGAAGATCAGCATGAGCAGATGATCTTTGGAATAGCGCTTCTTCTCAGGTGAAGGGAGCAGGTTATTCTTGGCGTAGTTATTGATCATGGTCTTTGTCAGGATCTTGTCATCATCGTGACGCTTTGTGGACGCAAGCTGATCCTCCATAAACGTGGTGACCTGATCCATGTACAGGTCGATGTTTGGAAGATCTTCTGGTTTTATATAATCCATTCCGGAAATGTGCTCCAGAATGCTCTTTAATATGGATTTATCATCAGCTGTCATTTTTATCACCTCTGCTCCTTATTATATAGTTTTTAAAACTACTTGTAAACTGTTTTTTTCAGATCTTGCGAAAAACAGAAAAAAACCAGAACTTTGTTTACAAAAAACACCTCGCGGAATGTTACTGGTAAACAGTAAAAACCCGAATCTATGTTTGGATTTTCTGCACGTTCGGGGTTGTGGGAGATAAGGATTTCATGTATAATGAGATTTAACTATTTGAAAAATCATTCCCGCAATCTGCATGCCCCATTTGACGGTATATTTCGTCCGAATTCAGTTGTCGCAGTCCGCTGTGACGCCCTCATCAGGGCGGAAGCTCCTACAAATTGTGGCGCACATCCTGCAGAAAGCTTTTTTCAAACATGCTTTAGCGAAAAAAGGAGAACATAAATGAGCATATATGATACATTAAATCCCCCTCAGCGCGAGGCGGTAGCACAGACAGAGGGACCAGTCCTGATCCTGGCGGGAGCTGGTTCCGGCAAGACAAGAGTGCTGACACACAGGATTGCCTATATGATGGATGAGAAGGGAGTAAATCCGTGGAACATTCTGGCTATTACTTTTACCAATAAGGCTGCTCAGGAGATGAGAGAGCGTGTGGATAAGCTGGTGGGCTTTGGTTCTGAGAGTATCTGGGTGTCTACTTTCCACTCAGCCTGCGTAAGAATCCTTCGGAGACATATTGATAATCTGGGATATGACACGAATTTTACAATCTATGATACAGATGACCAGAAGTCTCTTATGAAAGATGTGTGCAGGAAGATGAACATTGACACCAAGATTTATAAAGAGCGTTCCCTTCTTGCCCAGATTTCCCATGCCAAGGACGAGCTGCTTACACCAGATGATATGGAGATGAAAGCTGCCGGAGATTACAATATGAAGAAAGTGGCTTCTGTTTACCGTGAATACCAGGCTGCTCTTCGCAAGAATAATGCACTGGACTTTGATGATCTGATCGTAAAGACGGTGGAGCTTTTTGAAAAATGCGGTGCAGTTCTGGAGTACTATCAGGAGCGGTTTAAATACATTATGGTGGATGAGTATCAGGATACCAATACTGCACAGTTTAAGTTTATCAGTCTTCTGGCCCAGCGGTATCAGAACCTTTGTGTGGTAGGTGATGATGACCAGTCCATTTATAAATTCCGTGGGGCTAATATTGGAAATATTCTTGGATTTGAGCATGTTTTTCCAGATGCCCGGGTAATCCGTCTGGAGCAGAACTACCGCTCTACCAGGAATATCCTGAATGCAGCGAACCAGGTGATCGCGAATAATACTGAGCGTAAGGCAAAAACCCTGTGGACAGAGAACGAAGAAGGCAGCAAGGTGCATTTTCGCCAGTTTTTGAATGCCTATGAGGAGGCAGAGTATGTGGCAGGAGAAATCGGTAAGTTAAAAAGAAATGGTCTTGGGAACTACCGTGATTGTGCCATTCTTTATCGTACCAATGCCCAGTCCCGTATTTTTGAGGAGAAATTTATTGCAGCCAATATTCCATATAAACTGGTAGGAGGCGTTAACTTCTATGCGCGTAAGGAAATCAAGGATCTTCTCTGTTATCTGAAAACGATTAATAATGCCAGAGATGATCTTGCTGTGCAGCGAATCATCAATGTGCCGAAGCGTGGAATCGGTGCAACGACACTTGGACGTGTTCAGGATTATGCGGACAATATGGGAATCAGTCTGTATGAGGCATTGCGCGTGGCTGAAGAGGTTCCTTCTATTGGAAGAAGCTTGTCAAAGATCGATGGCTTTGTAACTTTTATACAGATGCTGAAGAGCAAGGCAGATGTGCTGACTGTGGAGGAAATCCTGCAGGAGGTAATTGATTCCACAGGTTATGTGGCAGAGCTGGAAGCTGAGGATACAGAAGAATCGAGAGCAAGAATTGAGAATATTGATGAGTTGATTTCCAAGACTGTGGCTTATCAGGAGGCTATGGAGGAGCAGAATCAGCCGGCTACGCTTTCTGGCTTTCTGGAAGAGGTGGCTCTGGTAGCAGATATTGATACTGTAGATCCGGATCAGGATTATGTGCTCCTTATGACTTTACATAGTGCCAAGGGTCTGGAGTTTCCGAAGGTGTTTATGGTAGGAATGGAAGACGGCATTTTCCCTAGTCATATGACCATCAGCTATGGCGATGACGGGGAGATGGAAGAAGAGAGAAGACTTTGTTACGTGGGAATTACCCGTGCAATGAAAGACCTTACTTTGACTTGCGCCCAGCAGAGGATGATCCGTGGAGAGACTCAGTATAACAGGGTTTCCAGGTTTGTGAGAGAGATTCCAAGAGAACTGGTAGATCTGGGACACACTATTCAGGAGAAGAAGCCGAAAGTGGAGGAACTAATCCCAACACCGGCGAAATACTCCAAGATGAAAGAAATTCTCCAGGGCAGAAATTACAAGCCAAGAGAATTTAAAGTAACAAAAGCCAATTCGCTGGATTATGAGGTGGGAGATACGGTTCGCCATATTAAATTTGGCGTTGGAATTGTGAAAGAAATCGTGGAAGGCGGTCGTGATTATGAGGTTACAGTGGAGTTTGATAAGGTTGGTGTGAAGAAGATGTTCGCAAGCTTTGCCAAGCTGAAGAAAATTTGATTGGAAATTGGGTTTGGAAAAATTTAAAATTAATATATTAACTATGGTAAAATAATTGCAAAAGTGGTATAATAAATAAACCTAATGAGTACTTTGAAAGAGAGGATGGTATCACATGAACATTAAAATGGATAAGCTCGAGGAATTATTATCATTACTTAAGAAAAAAGAAGATGAGAAGCAGAAGAATACAGTCCTCTGGGTACTGGCTATCATTGGCGCTGTAGCTGCTGTTGCAGGAATTGCATTTGCAGTATATCGCTTCTTCGCACCGGATTATCTTGAAGACTTCGAGGAAGACTTTGATGATGATTATGACGATTATTTCGAGGATGAGGAGAAATAAGTAAGGCGTTTAGCGGATATCCACGGTCGTCCACAATTTTTGGAATACAAATCTGGTTTGGATGTGGATAATTTCGGGGATTTTTTATAAGTGAGTGCATATTAAATGAAAAGGTATACGGGCATATAGCAGTTATGCTCCCCCGTATACCTTATTTTTGATTTAAGGTAACTGTTCAGTATCTTCACAGTAACACGCTTCGCGATGCACAGAAAGACGAACCTTCTTATGACAAGCACAAGAAGTAGCGTTTGCTGTGCAAACTTAATTCTCGGGTTTTCTGTGAACTTTGTTCACAAAAAAACACCTCGCGGAACGTTACCAGTGAAAAGTAATCTATTGGCGACAGCATTATATATAAAAGACAGCTGCGGAATAGTTACGATCTATATATAATTATTTTATGGAGGATTTATGAAAAAAGGAGAGATTTACGAAGGAATTATCGAGAAAGTTGATTTCCCCAACAAGGGATATGTGAACATAGATGGAGAAAAAGTAATTGTAAAAAATGGAATTCCAGGTCAGAAGGTTCGCTTTATGATCAATAAGAAGCGCTCGGGTAGGGCAGAAGGCAGACTTTTGGAGGTTCTGGAGAAATCTCCCCTTGAGGTAAGAGAGCATGTATGTAAGAATTTTCCAGCATGTGGTGGCTGCATGTACCAGACAATGTCCTACGAAGAACAGTTAAAAATGAAGGAAACTCAGGTGAAAGGACTTCTCCAGGAGGCAGTAGGTATTGGTACAGACCTTCACTGGGAAGGAATCCACGGAAGTCCTATTGAATTTGGTTACCGTAATAAGATGGAATTTTCCTTTGGAGATGAATATAAAGATGGTCCTCTTTCTCTTGGTTTGCACAAGAAAGGCAGCACTTACGACGTACTGACAGCGTCTGACTGCAAGCTGGTGCATCCGGATATGACGGCAATCCTTTCCCGTGTGCTGGATTTTTTTACAGAGCTTGGGGCTGTGCATTATAAGAAAATGCAGCATACTGGTTATCTGCGCCACTTGCTTCTGCGCCGCGGTGTGACCTCTGGTGAAATTCTGGTACATGTGATCACCACAAGCCAGGCAGAGTACGACTATGCGCCGCTGGTATCAAGGCTTCTGGCTCTTCCGCTGGAAGGAAAAATCGTGGGAATTATGCACATTATCAATGATTCTCTGTCTGATGTGGTGCAGAGCGATGAAACCAGATTACTTTATGGACAGGATTACTTCTATGAAACGTTGCTGGGTCTGCGGTTTAAGATTAGTACATTTTCCTTCTTCCAGCCAAACTCACTGGCAGCCGAAGTATTGTACTCCATTGTGCGTGATTACATTGGTGACACCAAGGATAAAGAAGTATTTGACCTCTACAGCGGTACTGGAACTATTGCCCAGCTTCTTGCTTCTGTTGCGAAAGAGGTTATCGGCGTGGAAATTGTTGAGGAAGCTGTGGAAGCTGCAAAAGTAAATGCCGCCTTAAATGGTCTCACCAATTGCCGTTTCATCGCAGGTGACGTCCTGAAAGTCCTAGACAATCTTACTGAAAAACCAGATATGATCATTCTGGATCCCCCTCGCGATGGAATCCACCCCAAAGCGCTGCCGAAGATCCTGGCATATGGAGTAGAGAACATCGTCTATATCTCCTGCAAACCAACAAGTCTTGCAAGAGATTTACCAGCATTTCTGGCAGCTGGTTATGAGGTTCAGCGCAGCTGCAGCGTGGATCAGTTTTGCGAGACGGTGCATGTCGAGACGGTAGTCTTGATGTCAAGGAAAGATAAATAAGTGCCAGAAAGCGGCGTATTTCCGGGCTTTTTCGGAAGTTAGGAATAGAAGCCTAACTCTTGAAAAAGCTCGGTTGTTTTATATGGAAACATATCTACCGCGAAATCTGTGTCAGGTTGTAACATCGGATTAGATGTCACAATTTGAGACAGTGGATTAGATGTCAGGCATTTGGGGATGATTTTGGGAAAATGAAAACGGATGACAACCAATCCGGCAATTCGACCATTTGGGGTGTTTGTAGGCAGTGGATTAGATGGCAAGGAGGAATGAATGAGTGGCAGATATTAAATACCTGTTGAAATTTGGAAAGAGAGAACATTTGGAAAGTCTAGTAAGTGGAAATATATATTGTTCAAATGCAATTACTTTCTGGGGGATTGAAGATAAACTGAAAATCAAAGGACAAGGAGATATTCTTGAAGCTGGTACTAGAATGTTTGCTCAAAAAATGATAATGCAGCATCCAGATACCAAAGAGGTAATTGCAAAATGTGGAAAAGCAAATGGCTTGGTGAGAATAGAACCAGCAGAGAAAATGCCAGTTTTTTGTATGTTTGCTGTTTATGAAGACGATTGCAAAGTCGATATTACTGGAGCTTCAATCATCAATCTTTCAGATGATAAAAAACAGACTATTAGGGAACACTTCCCTAATGCTGATGCTGTTGCAGTAATTCCGAATCCTGAGGAATTTATTGAAGATGTTAAAAGAAGTATCGGTACTGAGATTAAGGCTGAAAAAGTCAATTATTTTCATATAGATAAAGGTTACGAAACCACCGATGGTGAAATAGCTATGGACATGGAGTATATGAAATATTTGATGCAAGATGCATCTCCAGAAAAAGTAGACGGAGGAATAAGATATACTTTTTATGCGGATTATGCATTTAGAGTTTTATTCTGCAAAGATGTATTTTTTGAGCAAGAACAGGAGTATAGAATAGTTCTTCCAAATGAGACTATAGAGGCTGGAAAGAGTTATCCCGTGCGGCTTTCAAAAGATTACGAAATAATTGATTTACATACTTTCTTTGATAATTAGAGGAGGGCGTAAACATGCCAACAACGATAGAAGTAAATAAACAAAGCGTGGAAGCGCTCCTGGGTAGCGGAAAATCAAAACCGTTTGTCATTCCTGAGTACCAGCGACCATATGCTTGGACGGATGAACAGGTAGAAACACTTTTTGAGGATTTATGGGATTTTACTGCTACAAGTGGCGGTACAGAAAGAGAGAGTTCCTACTTCCTCGGAAGTGTGGTTTCCTACGAAAATGAAGATGGTGAGCAGGAAATAATTGATGGACAGCAGCGTATTACGTCTTTGTTTCTGCTGCTACGTGCAATTTATACGAAGCTTGTTGCTACGCCTGCATCAGAGCGAACGGCAGAGGCCAATAACTTTATTGGAAAGATTGAGCCTACTATCTGGAGAACCAATAAACTTACTGGAACGGTGGATTTCAAAAATATCCTTTTGACCTCACGTGTTGTGAATAACGAAGGAAATGAAATTCTGCGATCAATCTTGGAAACCGGAAAAGCGGATGAGGATGCGAAAGATAACTATTCAAAGAATTATCGCCATTTTCAAGAGTTGTTTGATAAGCATTCCACAGAGAATCCATTGATGGTATATCAGTTTATCTATGCGCTCTTGAACCAGGCTATTCTGCTTCCTATCACAGCAGACACCCAGGATACTGCGTTGACTATTTTCTCAACGTTAAATGATAGAGGTCTTCCTCTGTCGGACGCAGATATTTTTAAGGCAAAGATTTACAACCAGCTTGCGCCGGATGATAAGAAGGCATTTATTGACCGCTGGAAAGATTTAGATGAGCAGTCTACAGATGCTAATGAAAGCATCCAGCAGCTGTTCTACTACAATATGTTTTATTATCGAGCACTGGATAAGGATACGAAGACGACTACTCCTGGTGTCAGGAAGTATTATGCGGTTAATAAGTTTGAACGCTTGTATAAGCCTGAATTGTTGGATACTCTTTTTGTTATCCTGAATCTGTGGAAGGTTGTAAACAAAGGAGAGGAACTTGAAGATGAAGCCTGGTCCAAGAATATTAAAATTAGGCAGACACTGGATATTCTGACTTCATATCCGAACGAGTACTGGAAATACCCGGTTGTTATTTACTATGTTTGCTACAGGAATGAAGAAAATTTTGAAACACGATTTGCTCGGTTCTTGAATAAGCTGCTCATGGAGCTGATGACAAAATACTTGATGATACCGACAATCAATGCTGTAAAGCCGGATATTCTGAAGCTGAATTCTGCAATTGTAGCATCGGATATACCTACGTTTGAATTTAAGACTGTCGATATGACACAGCTGGAGCCATATATCCAGAATCCGAATCGTAATGTAGTGCGTATGCTTCTGAAGACGCTTGCGTATGAACATCAGGATGATTTGCTTCCGGCTAAGTGGGAGATAGAGCATATCTTTCCACAGAAGTGGCAGACGAATTATTTTCCGGATGAGCCAGACGCAACCATCAAAGAGAAAATTGAGCATATAGGCAATAAGCTCCCATTCGAAAAGAAGCTGAACATTGTCGCTGGTAATGGATATTTTGGCAAGAAGAAAAAAGAGTACATAGCTTCCAAAATTGTAATTACTAAGGCAATGGGAACCTCTGATGTAATGGATTGGAACCTGGAATCCATCACGAAACGTGATATTCGTGTATCTGATGAGGTTGTCAAAATCATGAACAGATGGAATAACGAATATTTAAACACTCCGGTCAGCGAGGGTAAGGCGGGCGAACCATCTGAGGAAGAATTAGCTCAAATTGAGAAATTTAAAAAGAATGGCTGGATCTAGTGATATGTAGAAGGGAGGCATTCTATTTGGCAAAGAAAAAAGATGAAATAACCATCCGTTCCAGCGCAGCAGAGTACCTGACCTATGTTGCCTCTGTAGGTGATCAACAGGACAGCATAGAGATGCGCTATGAGGATGAGAATATATGGCTGACACAGAAGATGATGGCCACATTGTATGATGTTGGTTCACCAACGATAAATGAACATATTAAAAAAATATATGCGGATAGTGAATTGGAAGAGGCCGCAACTATTCGGAATTTCCGAATAGTTCAAACCGAAGGTTCTCGCCAGGTCACACGCGATACCAAGCACTATAGCCTTCAAATGATCATTGCCGTAGGCTTCAAGGTCAATTCCGAGCGTGCGGTACAGTTCCGAAAATGGGTAAACCAGATCGCAAAGGACTACACCATCAAAGGCTGGGTCATGGATGATGAGCGGCTGAAGCGCGGAACGTATCTGACAGAAAAGTATTTCGATGAGCAGCTAGAGCGCATCCGAGAGATCCGTGCCAGCGAAAGAAAATTCTATCAGAAGATCACTGACCTGTATGCGACAGCCATTGACTATGATAAAAATGCTGCAACAACGAGAAGATTCTATGCGACTGTTCAGAATAAAATGCATTATGCCGTTCATGGACATACGGCGGCGGAGATGATCGTGGAAAGAGCGGATCACACAAAAGAGCACATGGGATTAACCACCTGGGCAGATGCTCCTGACGGAAAGATTAAGAAAAGCGATGTCACGGTTGCTAAAAATTATCTGAGTCAGGATGAAATGAAGCAGCTGAATCGTATGGTGACGGCATACCTGGATTTTGCGGAAAACATGACCTTACGACATATTCCGCTTACGATGCAGGACTGGGAAAAGAGGCTCAACAGCTTCATTGAAATGTTTGATTATGGCATTTTACAGGATGCGGGTAAGGTGTCCGCAGAAATTGCAAAGCTTCATGCTGAGACAGAATTTGAAAAATATCGCGTGATCCAGGACAGTTTATTCATGTCCGACTTTGATAGGTATATGCTGGAGTTGGAAGAAAGCGCAAAGAAATAAGGATCAGATATCAGGTCGAGACGGTGAAATCAGGCAACTCAACTCCCTGCGAGTGTATGGCAAATCCGTGGTTTGAACGGATGGATTGTGTAGAAGTTAAGCGGCCTTCACTGTCTCAACGGTCGAGACAGTGGCAGGTGGCAGCAGTGTAAACTTGCCTTGCATTGTATAGGTAGAAAAGGCCTTATACCGACTTGTTCCCATAGACTTCAATGGTTAAGACCGAGCATAAGGTGCTGTGGGAGCTTGCTCACAAAGGCACCATTATGCGATGGGCTGTATGCGGCGAATGCCGCGGATAAGCGTAGGAAGCTTTGCTTCCGTAGCGCATCCGGCGTGGCGTAGACAAATTAAAAAACATAGATTCCGAGCTTTTTCGGAGGTTTGGATTTGAAGCCAGACTTTTGAAAAAGCTCGGTTTTCTTATATGGAAACATATCCGCTGCAAAATGTGTGTCAGGTTGTAACCCCGGATTAGATGTCACGATTTGAGACAGTGGATTAGATATGTGGAGAATTGTTTAAATCGGAAGTTGATGGAATGGCCTGGTAGAGATGGTTTCAGCGATGGGGGACGTATCTAACCGAGGCGAAATAATCCCTGCGGAATAAAAGAGGAAGGCAGAGATGCTGATGAATTTCAGTTTATTACAAAAAGGAGAATTAGTCATGATAAGACGAGCAATAGATAGAGATGCATCGAGAATTGCTGAGATATCAGTATTCTCCAAGCGGATGAACTATAGAGAAATTTTTCACGATGATATGGTTTCATTTGGTGAAATACAAGTTTATCCGTTGGCAAAAGAATACATCGAGCACCCAGAGATACTTAAGGAATTTTATGTATATGAAGATGATTTTGTTAAGGGGTTCATTCATATTCAGGGAACGCAAGTCTTGGAATTGTATGTAGATACGTTTTTCGTGGATCAGGGAATCGGAGGTAAATTATTAGATTTTGCCGTAAGTAGGAATTGTAATTCACTATGGGTTCTTGAGAAGAATACAAAAGCGCAGCACTTTTATTTGCAACACGGTTTTACTCCAAGTGGAGTAAGGCAATTGGAAGAGGGAACAGAACAATTTATCATTGAAATGATACGTTGAAGTAAGTAGGTTATTCTAGAAGTTAACTGTACCAAAAACATACAATGGAGAAGCTGTAATCCATTGATATGTTTCCACAAACTGATGAGACGTTGGACATATTTTCGCAAACCAACGAGTAAAAAAGAGAGCAGTTCAGACGTCTCAACGCATGTTGAGACGGTAGTCTTGATGTCAAGAAAATAAAATCAAGTGCCAGAAAGCGGCGTATTTCCGGGCTTTTTCGGAAGTTGGGAATAGAAGCCTAACTCCTGAAAAAGCTCGGTTGTTTTATATGGAAACATATCTACTGCAAAATGTGTGTCAGGTTGTAACCTCGGATTAGATGTCACGATTTGAGGCAGTGGATTAGATGGCAAGGGAAAATTCGGTGAATCGCGATTTGTCAGAGCGTTATAGAGGATAAAATTATGTTTTTTGGATATTATCAATTTCACGAAAGTAATTATGCAATCCTTCATATGCAGAAGGGTGCCATTGCTTCGCAAGAGAAGCATATAAAGGGTATCCAATTTTAAGAGACAACAGGTATAAAATATATCTAATTTCCTGTTGTCTCAAATCAACGTATGAAGGGAATTAGAAAAATGAATAATCCATTTAAAAGAATGACCAAAAGAGAATGGGCACTTTGGTTCGTGTCTATTGCTATTGTTGTTATGTCCAATATTATGGCAGGAAGAGTAGATGCTTTGACACTTACTGCAACTTGTATTGGTGTAACTTCACTGATATTTGCCGCACAGGGAAATGTATGGGCACCGATATTGATGACGATTTTCTGCATCCAGTATGCGATAATATCATACCGTTTTCGCTACTGGGGAGAGATGTTTACTTACTTATTTATGTCACTTCCGATGTCTGTTTGGTCGATTGTGACATGGCTGAAAAATGCGAGAAACAGTAGTGATGGAACAGTAGAAATACGAAAAATTACAAGAAAAGGAGCAGGAGTTCTTGTTCTTTGCAATGTGGCAGTGACAATTGCATTTTATATATTACTAAAAAAACTTAACACGCCGAATCTGATATTTAGTACCATTTCGGTAGTAACAAGTTTTTTTGCTGCATCACTCACTATGTTACGGTCTTCCTATTATGCTTTGGGATATGCATCGAATGACATCGTGCTGATTATCTTATGGATACTGGCATCAATTAAGGACCCCGGGGTATATTCCAGTGGTTGTAAATTTCTTGATATTTTTTCTTAATGACATGTATGGATTCATATGTTGGAAGAAAAGAGAAACAGCACAGTGTTAAGACAATTCTGGTTTGTGGATGTAGAAAATACCCTCCCGGCCATCATGGTCGAGAGGGTGTTGTGCATCTATTGGGATTATTCATCAATATCAATTTTTAGTTCGGACTTAAGCTCCACAGTGAAGTGGTCCTCCCAGACGGTGATTCGCTCGAGCCAGCGCTTTACCAGGGCCTCGTCGATGTATTTCTCGTTTCGGAGGATTTTGTTGATGGTGCTGGTCCACCATTTTGTTTTGCCAGCGCCGGTGAGAATGCTGTCTGCTTCCAGACCTTTTGCGATCCGATCCATCGAATAGCCCTCCAGGTATTCCCGGTAGATGCGCTTTACCACCTCTGCCTGTTCCGGATCGATGATGAGATTCCCATCTGCATCCTTGGTGTAGCCGAGGAAGTGATTGTGATTTACCTGTACCTGGCCATTCTGGTAGCGAAACTGGAGTCCCAGCTTCACATTCTGGCTGAGGGATTATGATTCCTGCTGCGCAAGGAAAGCCATAATCGTAATCAGAACCTCACCCTTGGCATCCATTGTATTGATGGCTTCCTTTTCAAAGAAGACGGGAATGTTCTTATCTTTCAGCTGGCGGATGTATTTCAGGCAGTCCAGCGTGTTTCTGGCAAATCGGCTGATGGACTTGGTGATAATCATGTCGATGTTTTCGGCTTCGCAGTCGTCAATCATCCATTGCCTTTGTATTTGCGTTAGAGCTTGCCGCTGCAAGGATATCTGCGAAATGCCCAGAATCTTTGGCTGTCAGACCAAATGCAGTCAGTGCATCGGTTACGATATCCGATGTGGTGGCGAGGCCCTCACCAGATGCCGCAGTAAGGTTCATGATACCTTCGATACCATCCAGCATGTCGGAGATTTTCCATCCGGCCATCGCCATGTAGTTCATGGCATCTGCAGCCTCGGATGCTGAGAACTTGGTTTTCGCACCCATCTCACGAGCCTTTGCACGAGCTTGTCGAAATCCTCTCCGGTTGCACCAGACACGGTGGCTACCTGGCTCATAGAAGAATCGAAATCAGAGGCTGTTTTTACAGCAGCAACGCCAAGAACTGTAACTGCAGCAGAGGCAGGAAGGAGCTTTTCGCCGGTGGAGGAAACCTTATCGCCTGCAGACTTCAGGTTTTCACCAGCAGTAGCAATCTTCTGCACAGCAGTGGCAGACTGATTGGCCTGCGCTTACAGCTTTTTGAGATATTCTTCCGTTTCGATGATCTCCCTCTGAAGAGCATCATATTTCAGGAGCTTTTCGACATTCTTAAGTTGTGACTGCGTATTCTTGATTTCTGAATTGACACCCTTTAAGGCACTCTGAAGCTTGGTAGTATCGCCACCGATCTCGACCGTGATACCCTTGATTCTACTTCCCGCCATAGCGCACCTCCTTTCCTGGATTTGGGCATAAGAAAAGCACCTACCATTTCTGATAGATGCTTTCTGAATTGCTATTCTGTTTTTTAAATCTATTTTTTGAATAGTTCTGAGTGCGTACCAAGCCTGTAAAGCATGAGTACTAAAACGTTGTTCTGAATCTCATAAATGAGCAACCAGTCCGGTTCGATGTGACACTCACGCGTGCCTTTATAGTTTCCTGTAAGGTCATGATCCCTGTATTTTGCATCCAGCGTACCGCCATTCGCCAGAATATCGATTACCTCAAACAGCTTATCAAGATTTTTATTTTGCTTTTTGGCAAGCTTCAAATCCTTTTTAAACTGATTGGTAAACTGAATGTCGTATTTCATACGTCGAGAGCTGCCTTAAGCGCATCCATACTGGAATAACGCGGAGCAGAAGGATCCTTCATCATTTTTCTGCCATCCTCAATGGCAGCGGCTGTCGTATCATTCGGTACTTCCAGTTTTAATTCAAAAGGAATACCATGCTCACGGATAGCGGTTCTCAGGAACATATTTACAGCAGTTGTCATATTCAGACCAAGCTCATTGAAGATTTCCTCCGCCTGATCCTTGATTGCCTTCTCTGTACGAATATTTAAATTAGTTGTTGCCATACAGAACACCTCCATTCAAGTATAGTATACTCAAATGCGTGTCTAATGTCAACACACTGTCATTATATAAGACACATAAATTTGCTAAAATGCATCAAAATCCCTCTGCGTAGCGATCTGCGCATAGCCTTTGTACTCATCATTGCTGCTTTCTGCGTACATGTCGTTCACCATCCCAATCGTAAGAAGATCCAGATCCCGGATGGAGATTCCGAGCTGTACGCAGCGAAGCAGAAACAAGGGTGTGGTCATCGGGCGGTCAGTTGCGTGAAGTTTTTTTAGACTCCACATCCGTCTGGACATTCTATAGATTGAACAGGTGATCCGTACCGGGACAGCAGACATCGGAGAAAAGTATTTGGCTGCAATCCGTAAGGCTGCCAGTGATTACACAAGAGAAATCTTTCATAAGCTGAGAGAACGGGAATACAATCCGGAGCTGATGCGTTTATATGTAGTTGTTGGTGGTGGCTGCTGCATGATTCAGAACTTCGGGGAATATGACAAAGACAGAGTAACGATTGTGCGAGACATCTTCGACTTTGCGAATGGTTCATAAACACAGATTTTCTATCAAAATATTATTGACGCATCGGAAACTTCATGGTATTTTATTTTTGATAAAAAATGGGATTTATTTAAAGGCAAACTTGCTGAAAGGCAGGGACGCAAAGCCAGAAGGGGCTAAAGTCAGAAAGTCTGACCATGTCAGCCGGTTGCTGCTGTTTCCATATATAGAAAAGACGTGAGAACGGAAGCGATTCCGATACCTTTTATACTATATGTATATGGATGTGTGAGTTTAAAAAGATGTAGCAGGGACACTGGCAGGATGTTTGTCAGGTGTCCTTTTTATATGCCAAAATATGTACGAGAACTTGCCGGAGCATGTTCTGGAGCGTGGTTGAAAAAGCATTCCTACAATCTGCGCGCCACATTTTGCAGAAAGCCTTTTTCAAACACGCATCAAACAGAGTGAGGGTTTTTATAAAATGTTATATAAGGAAAATTATGAGGATAAAATATATTCTTTAAACAAGACGGTACCTGGACAAACACAGGATTTATCACAGGCAATACAGAAAACACTGGAAAATAATGGCGGGGTAGGTATGTTGACCGGATATTATGACCAAAATCTGTCTATTCTGTCTGTGAGTAATCTGCTGCTACATAGTATAGGACATACGTTCGATTCTTTTATGAAGCAGACAAAAGGCTCATTGAAGAAATTTTTTTACGGCAAGGATATAAGTATATTGGATCGAGACCGTTTTTTGCAGATCCACGGAGCCGGGGAAGCGCAGATCCTTACAGCGGACGGTACAGTGAATAATGTACGGCTTTATAAAGAGGATGCGACAGATGAAGCAGGCAGACAGATCTGGATTATGTCCGTACAGGTCAACTGGGATCATGTAAATCTGGCACTGATCAATGAGGCTATCCGTTCCGGCTTCTGGTATTTTGACTGTGACGAAAACAGTGAGATTGTGAATGCAAACTGGAGCCATGAGTTCCGAAAAATGCTTGGCTATCATGATACTCTGGATTTTCCGAATAAACTGGAATCCTGGTCAGATCTTCTGCATCCACAGGATAAAGAAAGAGTAATGATGCAGCTTCAGGCGGCAATTGCGGATAAGACGAATCAGGTAAAATACCAGGTAGAGTACCGTATGAGAATGAAGGATCATCAGTACCAGTGGTTTCGGGCATCAGCAGAAGTAATACGCCGGCTGGATGGTTCTGCCAGCAGGATTGCCGGGATTTTTATTAATATTGATGCGGAAAAAAAAGAAATTATGCAGGCACAAAAGTCAGCTGCTTTCCACCGTGCCTTTACGAAAACAGATCTGTGCGAATATTATGTTAACCTGGAGGCAAACACATTTGATACCTTTAAGGTTGAACCGTCCCTGATGACTGTTTTTGAACAGAGTCATACATGGGATGAACTGATCCGGCATTTTGTGGATTCCTATGTTGTGGAAACAGATAAGAAGGCAGTATCCGCTTTTTATGATCGTGGCTATATTGCGGAAAAACTGAAGGGTCTGGAAACCGAATTGTCTTTGGAGTGCCGAATCACTCTGAAGGGAGAAGAACGATGGGTCCGTAATGTGATCATACGTGGCGAGATAGAGGATTCAGAATATGCCATGATTTTTCTGCGGGATATTACGGAGGCAAAGGTAGAGAGCGCACGGCATCTGCAGATGGCAGCGGATAATGCTTCCATGGAGCAGCTGATTCAGAGCATAGTGCGTCTGGTTGACCGTTTTGTTGTCTGTGATCTGGAAAATGACAGATATGAATTCTACAATCTGAATGGACAGATGATATATAAACCTCTGGGCTTCTATCATGATTTTCAGATGCAGGTTCTTGAAAAGTATAAGACACTGGAACCGTTGGAAGCTATAGATATTCTGATAGCCCCGGAAAATATCCGGGAAAATCTGAAAAGCGAAAATGATATTTATAAGTTTGAGTATTGCAGCCTGGATGAAAAGACTTATAAAATCGCTTCTTATATTCCCTTGGAATGGAAGAATGGAAAGCTGGAAAAGGTATTGCTGGCATCCATGGATGTGACACAGGAGAAGAAAGCAGAGATTGAATCCCGTCAGGCACTGAAAGAGGCTTACCGGTCCGCAGAAAATGCAAATCGTGCAAAAACAGAATTCCTTTCCAATATGTCCCATGATATCCGAACACCGATGAATGCCATTGTGGGTCTGACAGCAATCGCCGGAGCAAATATTGAGAGTCAGGACAGAGTTATTGAATGTCTCAGCAAGATTACAGAATCAAGCCGTCATCTGCTTGGGTTGATCAATGAAGTGCTGGATATGGCACGTATTGAAAGTGGAAAAATGACACTGGCACAGGAAGATTTCAATCTGTCAGAGTTGGTGGATAATCTTATTACACTTACGCGACCGGTGCTTGATGAACATAAACATAATTTTGATATACACATTAATCATATTGAACATGAGGATGTCTGCGGTGACAGTCTGAGGATTCAGCAGGTATTTGTGAATCTGATGAGTAATGCGATCAAGTATACACCGGATGGCGGGAATATTACTTTTTCCATAGAGGAAAAGCCAAATGGATTTTCGGAGCTTGGATGCTATGAATTCACGATTGAGGATAATGGAATCGGTATGTCGCCGGAATTCCAGAAAATCATGTTTGATCCCTTCAGCCGCGCAGATGACCATCGGACAACCAGAGTTCAGGGAACTGGTCTGGGAATGGCAATCAGCAGAAATATTGTAAATCTGATGAATGGTAATATTAAAGTGGACAGCACCTTACACAAGGGAACTAAAATTACGGTAACAATTTATCTTGAACTTTAGGAAAAAGAGAAAGAAAAGGATGAAAATCTGATGAATTTGCCGGTTCTGGTTGTGGATGATGATAAGACATGCTGTGAAAGTACAGTTGCGACATTGAAGGAGATTGGAATTACAGGCGAATGGGTCCTCTCCGGCAGAGAAGCCGTTGAGCGCTGCTATGCACGTCATGAGTTAAAAAATGATTACTTTGCTGTTATTTTGGACTGGAAGATGCCGGATATGGATGGCATAGAAACTGCCAGACAGATTCGGAAACGGATAGGGAAGGAGATTACCATCATTGTACTGACATCTTATGAGTTCAGCGAGATTGAAGAAGATGCAAAGGCAGCAGGTGTAGATGCTTTTATTGCAAAACCGTTATTCCGTTCCAGGCTGACCGCTACACTGCGGCAGTTTGTTTCTGACAAAAAAGAAAAAACAGCAAGGAATTATCTGGAGAATCTGTCAGAAGCAGATTACACAGGAAAAAGGATTCTGCTGGTCGAGGATAATGAGTTAAACAGAGAAATTGCAGTGGAAATCCTGCAGATGACAGGGGCAGAAGTTGAGACAGCCGAAAATGGAAAAATTGCAGTTGAAAAAGTGGAGGTTTCTCCAAAAGACCGGTATGACCTTATTTTTATGGATATCCAAATGCCTGTTCTGAATGGTTATCAGGCAACCGCAGCAATTAGAAGCCTCCCCGGTGAAAAAGGAGAACTGCCAATTGTTGCCATGACTGCCAATGCTTTTGCAGAAGATGTACAGCTGGCAAAAAATACAGGTATGAACGGACATATCGCAAAGCCGCTGGATATGAATAAGCTGAGTGATGTTTTGAAAAAATGGCTGTAATGATACTGCGAACGGAGTGAACAGGAACGCTGTAATTTATTTATGTGTAGGCGAAAAAATAATTGACAGAAAAACACAGTCATTATAAAATATTTCCGAAAGGTAATGTGGACAAAAGTCTGGGTGGATAAGCTTCCCAGGCTTTTTATGTGAAGATAGAACAGACCGCAGTTTTCTTATTGAAAGAGAAATGTCTGTTTGAAAGTCTGTTGCCTGTCTTTCATTGAGGAGAGAAAAATTTATGTTAAATCAGTTTTCAAGAACCCAGCTTCTTCTTGGAGAAGAGGGGATGAAGAAGCTTGCCGGTGCCAGAGTGGCAGTATTTGGAATCGGCGGTGTTGGCGGATATGTGTGTGAGGCGTTGGTGAGAAGCGGGGTAGGTGCTTTTGACCTGATCGATGACGATAAGGTATGCCTTACGAATCTGAACCGCCAGATCATAGCAACGCGAAAAACAGTGGGAAAATACAAGACGGATGTTATGAAAGAGCGTATGCTGGAAATCAATCCGGACGTGAAGGTGGAGACACATAAGTGTTTTTTTCTGCCGGAGAATGCAGACGATTTTCCATTTGAAGAATATGATTATATTGTAGATGCAGTAGATACCGTTACTGCAAAAATCTCCCTTGTCATGAAGGCGAAGGAGAAAGGGGTTCCGATCATCAGTTCTATGGGTGCCGGAAACAAACTGGATGCAAGCCAGTTTAAAGTTGCGGACATTTATAAGACTAAGGTCTGCCCTCTTGCCAAGGTTATGCGCCGCGAACTGAAGAAACGTGGCGTCCGTAAGCTGAAAGTGGTTTATTCCGAGGAAATCCCTACAAGACCGATAGAGGATATGTCCATCAGCTGCAGAACCCACTGTATCTGCCCGCCAGGTGCCAAGCACAAATGTACAGAGCGTCGTGATATTCCGGGAAGCGTAGCATTTGTGCCGTCTGTTGCAGGACTGATCATTGCCGGAGAGGTTGTGAAGGATCTTTGCAAGCCTTGAAAGATCCCACAAAGTGGGGAGTGCAGGTAATTGAGGATTATGCTCTGAAACGTGACGATTATGCAGATTTCTCCCCGAGAGGGAACGTTGTGTTATAATAAACTAGTCAAGTACAAGGAGGCTTTGGGAGAGCTTTGGTAAACAGAATTGCCATATGTGACGACGTGGAAGTTGAGCGTTTTGTGCTGAAGCGTCAGTTGATGGTGTACTTTCAGACAAATGGCAGGGAGGCGCAGATCCAGGAATATGAATCTGGAGAGAGCCTCCTTGCAGACATTGAAGAGGGCTATATATGGCCAGATCTGATTTTTCTTGATATTTATATGGGCGATCTGAATGGAATGGACACGGCACGGAAGCTGCGTGACCTGGGAGTAAAAGCGCCTATTGTATTTCTGACTGCTTCACCTGATTTTGCGCTTGAAAGTTATGAGGTAGAAGCATCCGGCTATCTTCTGAAACCTGCAGAAGAGAAGCAGACCACAGCAATTTTAAACAGACTGCTGAAGTCTGAGCTTCGCAGGCGGATTTCAGTGAAATGCAGAAGACAGTATCGTTATCCTTTCGTGGATGAAATTTTATACCTGGAAAGTGACCGCCATACAGTAACCTTACATATGCTGGATGGTTCGGTGCTTGAAACTGCGGAAAAACTTGGGAATCTTGAGAAAAAGATAGAGGATCCCCGTTTTTTGCGTTGCCACCAAAGCTTTCTGGTAAATATGGATCACATTACAGATGTAGAAGAGGAGTTTTTACTCCGAAATGGAGAACGGGTTCCCATTCGCGTGAGAGGACGTAAGGATGTGCTGGATGCTTATAATCACTATTTCAGGATAAAGTCATCCGGCAATTGAAAGAGAGCAATTGCCAGTATGGTGAATAAAAAACGGATTTCATAGACAACAGGCAGGAAACACAGTGATTAAACGGAGCTATTGCTCTCTTGATCGCTATGTTTCCTGCCTGTTTTTGTATGGTGCAGATTGCGGTATATTTTGCTCGAATTCGACCTACGCAGCCCGCTGCGGCGCCCTCATCCGGGCAAAATCTCCCACAAATTGTGATGTACATCTTGCGGAAGCCTTTTTTAGACACGCTTTCGTTTCTTAATCCCTGGAAAACAGATCCCTTGTATAAACCTTTTTCTTCACATCGTCCAGGACCTTGTCATAACGGTTCGCCAGAATACACAGGCTTTTTTCTTTAAACTCTTCCAGATTATTTACAACCTTGCTGCCAAAAAATGTGGAACCGTTTTCCAAATTGGGCTCATAGATGATGACAGTGGCGCCTTTTGCCTTGATCCGTTTCATAACACCCTGAATGCTGCTTTGCCGGAAATTATCGGAATTACTCTTCATAGTGAGGCGGTAGACGCCGATAACCACTTCTTTTTCCAGGCTTGACTGATAAAGGTTGTCCTCATTGTAGTTGTAATAGCCGGCTTTTTGCAGTACCTGATCAGCAATAAAATCCTTTCGGGTACGGTTGCTTTCCACGATTGCGGACATCATATTCTGAGGAACGTCGTTGTAATTGGCAAGAAGCTGTTTGGTGTCCTTAGGCAGGCAGTAGCCGCCGTAGCCAAAGGAAGGATTATTGTAATGAGTTCCGATCCGGGGATCCAGACAGACTCCATTGATAATATCGCGGGTGTTCAGCCCCTTCATTTCCGCGTAAGTATCCAGCTCATTAAAATAGGAAACACGAAGTGCCAGATAGGTGTTGGCAAAAAGTTTTACAGCTTCTGCTTCCGTATATCCCATGAACAAGGTGTCGATATTTTCTTTGAGAGCACCCTCCTGAAGAAGTGCTGCAAAAGTATGAGCTGCTTCTCTGGTGTGCTCATCACAGGAGACAATGATCCTGCTTGGGTAAAGATTGTCGTATAGGGCCTTGGACTCTCTGAGAAATTCCGGGCTGAAAATAATATTGTTATTGTGAAACTTCTTTCGGATAGATTCTGTGTAGCCTACAGGAATCGTAGATTTGATCACAATTGTGGCAGCAGGATTCACCCTTGTGACCAGGCTTAGTACAGCTTCAACAGCGGAAGTGTCGAAATGATTTTTCCTGCTGTCATAGTTGGTGGGGGTGGCCACTACCACAAAATCAGCCTCTGCGTAGGCGGATTCTCCGTCTGAGGTGGCCGTAAGATCCAGTTCCTTTTCCGACAGGTATTTTTCGATATATTCATCTTGGATTGGAGATTTCTTCTGGTTTATCAAAGCAATCTTCTCCGGAATTATGTCAACTGCAACAACATGATTATGCTGAGCCAGCAGTACAGAAATAGAAAGCCCTACATATCCGGTACCTGCGACTGCAATAGATTTATTCATGGTAAGTTCCTTTCTTAAAAAAGTGTGAAATCGGGAAAAAAGAGTTTAAATTTTCACAGTTTGTGCTACAATATATAACACTAATGATGAACCGTTCATGCACAATTTTTATAAATAATAACATGACAGACTGGAAAATACAACGCCTTGGGAACTTTTTGGAATATGCAGATTACAGAACGTTACCAGTGAACAGTAATACAGAACTGACTTTTAAACAGTCTCGGATGAATGGAGGAACAGAATATGTGTACAGCAGCAACCTATAAAACAAAGGATTTCTATTTTGGAAGAACTCTGGATTATGAGATTTCCTATGGAGACCAGGTAGTGATCACGCCTAGAAATTATGTATTTGATTTAAGAGAAGGCGGTCAGCTGAAAAGTCATTATGCCATGATCGGAATGGCATGTGTTATGGAGAACTATCCGCTGTATTATGATGCGGTCAATGAGAAAGGTCTTGGAATCGCCGGTCTTAATTTCGTTGGAAATGCCAGCTACAAGAAGCCTGTAGAGGGGAAAGACAATATTACTCAGTTCGAACTGATCCCATGGATTCTGGGAAAATGTGCTACAGTGAAAGAAGCACGCCAGCTTCTTAAGAATATGAACCTGATTGACACCCCATTTCTTCCTGATCTGCCAGTTGCGCAGCTGCACTGGATTATTGCGGACAAAGAGGAATGTATTACCCTGGAGTCGTTGGAAGAGGGAATGAAAATATATGATAATCCAGTAGGTGTCCTCACAAACAATCCGCCCTTTAACTATCAGATGTTTAATCTGAACAATTATATGCAGCTGGCTGTGGAAAACCGCAGTAACACGTTTTCAGAAAATCTGGAACTGAATCAGTACAGCCGGGGAATGGGTGGCATGGGACTGCCGGGAGATCTCTCCTCCCAGTCAAGATTTGTGCGGGTGGCCTTTGTAAAAATGAACTCTCTGTCCGGGGATTCAGAAGAAGAAAGTGTAAGCCAGTTTTTCCACATTCTTGGCAGCGTAGACCAGCAGAGAGGCTGCTGCAAGCTGGGAGAAGACAAGTATGAGATTACGCTATATACTTCCTGCTGTAATACAGATAAGGGAATCTATTATTATAATACTTACGACAATCACCAGATCAGTGCTGTGGATATGTACAAGGCGGATTTGGATGGTGAGAAGCTTTATACCTATGCGCCCATAAAAGGGGAACAGATCAGAATGCAAAATTAGCTCCCGTTTCGAAATAAATGTTTCAAAAAACTACCATGTTCCAGAAAGAATGTTCGATTCTTATTGCAAAATTTTAATTTAGTGCTATAATGAACTATCATAGATTCAGATGGCGAATTCATATGAGTTCGCCATTTTCTATAGAATAAATCTGGCACTCATATTAAAGGAGTGCTAACAATACAAGGAGGAAACATGTATGATTACAATACCAGTTTATGAACTTCTTCTTTTACCGGAAGTTACATTTTTCTTTAAAAAAGATATGTTTCCGGAAGGCAGAATTAAAGAACAGAATATCGGAGAAGAAATTCTCTTCGTTTTACAGAAGAAAGAAATAGCCCCAGAGGAAATTTCCATGGAAAATATTTTTCCAGTGGGCGTGATGGGAATCATTGAGAATATAGACGAGGAAGGCAGCGTCAAGATTACTACCAGAAAAAGAGTGCAGGTGACTCATGTAGAATATACTGACGGCATGGTTCAGGCAGAAGCGGTAGATCTTCCGGATATCCAGGATATCTCCCCGGAAGAAGAAAAGGAGAAATTTGATAAGATCAAGAAAGAACTGATGGATTTTGCAAAAGGCTTTCAGTGGGGCGTCTGGGTACGCAGCATGATCTACCATTGGAAAAGCTATCCGGAAGCCGTCAGTGCCCTGGCTGGTTACATGAGCCTTTCCTGGGAAGAAAAATACCATATGATCGAGGTGGATTCCAGGAAAGAACGCATGCATCTGATGGAAGAGGCTGTCTATGAGCTGATGGAGATTTTCCGTGTCAGTGAGGAAGCTGAGACTGCGCAGAAGAACTCCAATGAGAAAGTTTACCGGGAGTCCGCTATCCGGAAGCAGATCGAATTTCTTCAGCAGCAGCTGGACGAAATGCATCCGGAGAATATTTCTGATGTGCGCCGTTTCCAGAAGAAAATCCAGGAATCCGGCATGAATGAGGAAGCACGCAAAGAAGCTGAAAAGGTGCTGAACCGCATGAAGCAGGAAGGAAAAGACAGCCATGAGTATGGCATGCTGTACGATTATCTGGACTTTGCCACAAGTCTTTCCTGGAAGCCAGAGGAACCTGCTGAAATTGATTTGAATGAGGCAGAACAAATCCTGGATGAAGACCATTATGGGTTGAAAAAAGTAAAAGAGAGAATTATCCAGCAGCTTGCTGTTATGGCTCTTAATAAGAAACAGTCTGGTTCCATTTTATTGTTTGTAGGTGCACCTGGAACTGGAAAAACCAGTATCGGACAGAGTATTGCCCGTGCGCTTCACCGTAAATATGTGCGTATCAGTCTTGGTGGAATCCGTGATGAAGCGGAAATTCGAGGACACAGGAGAACCTACATAGGTGCTATGCCAGGCAGGATTATGGAGGGAATGAAGAGAAGCGGAGCCGCAAATCCGGTTATGGTACTGGATGAGGTGGACAAGCTTGCCAAAGATTACGGCGGTGATCCGGCAAGTGCTCTTTTGGAAGTGCTGGATCCGGAGCAGAACGGAAGCTTTACAGATCATTATATGAATGTTCCTTATGATCTTTCCAATGTGCTTTTTGTGTGTACAGCCAATTCCACCGATACCATTCCTGAGCCATTGCTCAATCGTATGGAAGTAATCCAGTTTCCTGGATATACTGCAGTAGAGAAGTTTCAGATCGCGAGACGTCATCTTTTGCCGAAAGCAATGAAGAGCATGGGAATCAAAGCCCAGAATCTGAAGGTGACAGATGAGGCAATCCGCCGCATTATTGAAGAGTATACAGCGGAGGCTGGTGTCCGCGGACTGAAGAAGCAGATGGATGTGTTATGCAGATATGCAGCTGTGAAGCTGGTAAAGGGTGAGCAGAAGAGCATTACGGTAAGTGAGAAGCGTGTAGCAGAATTTTTGGGACATGGAATTCATCATGAGAAGATTCTGGAAAACCCAGTGCCTGGAGTTGTAACCGGTCTTGCCTGGACCAGTGCTGGTGGAGAAATCCTTTTTATCGAAACTTCTTTTACAAAAGGCGATGGAAAGGTGATCATTACCGGACAGCTTGGAGATGTGATGAAAGAGTCCGCCCAGATTGCCATTACTCTTGTGAAGTCCCTCTATCCGGAATTTGCAGATAAATTCAAGGAAAATGATCTTCACATCCATGTGCCGGCAGGAGCAGTTCCCAAGGATGGCCCATCAGCAGGCATCACGCTGGTAACTGCATTATCCTCTCTGGTGACAGGAAAGCCTGCACCAGCAGAAATAGCAATGACAGGAGAAGTTTCCCTTCGCGGCGGTGTTATGCCTATTGGCGGATTGCCGGAGAAGCTGATGGCTGCCCAAAGAGCTGGCGTAAAGCATGTGTTTATTCCATATGAGAATATGGATGATCTTGATGATGTGGCCGATGAGGTAAAAGAGAAGCTTGAGATTACACCAGTTAAGACCGTGCAGGAGGTTCTGGATTGCTGTTTACAGCTCGCCAGATAACAGGCTCTGGAAAAGCTGCTGATATAATAATTTTTTTACCAAAACATATTTTCATGTTCAAAGAGAGAATTAACAATTAAAATTACAAAAACTATAAGAAGTATGTTATAATAAGTGTACTAAATGAAACAACTGCAAAGACAGAAGTGCAGTGCATGGAAGCTGTTACAGAGTATGAGGCTTTCATTACAGATCAGATTATAACCCAGACAGAAAGTTGGAGGAAAAGTTATGAAGAAAGGTAAATTATTAGCTACGCTGCTCTGCAGCGCATCAATGGTTATGGGAAGCTTGGTTCCCACGGTACCGGCTATGGCAGATGCTATGAAGGTTGTTACACTTGGCGCAGATCTTTCAGATGAGCAGAAGAACACCATGCTGAAATATTTTAAAGTAGATTCCAGCCAGGCACAGATTATCTACGTTACCAATCAGGATGAGAGGGATCACTTAAGTTCCTATGTTCCGCTGGAGCAGATTGGTACAAGAACAGTGAGCTGTGCTTATGTGAAGCCTACCACATCCGGTGGTATCAAGGTTCGTACCGCCAATTTGAACTGGGTTACCTGCAATATGATCGCAAGTTCCCTTTCCACATCTGGTGTTACCAACTGTGAGGTTGTTGCTGCCTGCCCGTTTGAAGTATCCGGTACAGGAGCACTGACCGGTATCCAGATGGCATATGAGACTGCCAGTGGACAGAAACTTGATGAGACCAAGAAGAAGCTTGCTACTGAGGAGATGGTAGTTACAGGTAATCTTGCTGATTCTGTAGGAAAGAATGACGCTACCACTGTTATCAACCAGGCGAAAATGCAGGTTATTGCAGACAATGTTCAGAATGCAGATGATATCTACAATATTGTTGTAAATATCTCCAATAATAACAATGTAACTCTTACAGATGATGAGATTAATACCATCGTAAACCTGCTTCAGCAGATTTCCCAGCAGGACTATGATTACTCTGAGATGCAGGAAACTCTGGAGCGTGTAAATGACAATGTAACAGGAAAGGCAGAGGAGAGCAGTGATTCATCAGATGATGAGGACAGTATTGTGGATAATGTAGACCAGAGTGCTCTTGGTGACAATGTTATCGAGAGTTCTACAGAGGATCCGGGACTTGCTGAGGAGACTGGAGCTGCAGACGAATCCGGTGAAGAATCCTGGGAAGAATTTCCGGCTTCTGATGATTCCAGCGAGAACACAGATGGAAGTACAGATGAGTCAGCTGATGGTGACATCAGTGAAGTTGGCGGAACAGATACTGGTGATGGCAGTGATTCTTCCGCAGAGATCACAGATATATCCCAGCTGAATACAGATTTCCTTGGCGATGATGCGAAAGCGAAATTTGAAAAAGCGAAGACCTTCTGTCAAGGAGAGTACAGCGGTGATGAGGATGCTCTTTACGAAGTAATGGGAGATGATGCTGCAGTTACTGTAACACTTGATTCCGACACAGGCAACAAGCTTTCCATCAAGGTTCTTCAGAAATACCTTGGTATCCTTGGAAATGGTGCTGTTTCCTATCAGGAGGATGGAACTGAGAAATACATTACACCAGAACTGAATATGCTGGATAAAGAGATGAAGAAACTTTTCGGCATTGATGTGATCGATGATGGTGAGTCTTCTGAGGATATTGATGTTCTTGGCGATGCAGTATCTTCTGATGATAAAGATACCCTGTATAAAGATACTATGAAGTTCTTTGAGAAACTTTATGGTGAGAGTTCAGAATCCAGTGATTCAGCTGACGGCTCTGAAAATGTGACAACAGATGAAAGTGCTACAGATGAAGTAGGCGATGAGTCTTATGACGAGACTATTGATGAAGAGTCCTACGAAGAATAACAGACCTGAATTCGGAAGAATACTGTTGAATAGTATGTGTTGATGCTCCAGGAGATGACATGTCTGCTGGTGGAAAAGGTACAGAAACTGATATCCAGTGGGATATTGGGGACTGTACCTTTTTTTGCAGAAAATAACTGTCCTCTTAAAAATAATCAAAACTGTCTATTGAAGACATACCAGTATCTCGCTATGATAAGTGCTAATTAGATACTGCAGTATAAAAAGCAGTGATTAAACAGGAAACATTGGAGCTTGTTTGAGAAATCATTCCTGCAACTTGTGAGGCACATCTTGCAGAATGTTTTTTCAATATGTACCAGGTTTCCGGGAAAGAGAGAGAAACCTATGAACAAACAGAATTCTACCATTATGAAACTTGCAGAGACTGCACTTCTTGCAGCACTTTGCTATGTATCTTTTACATTTTTGCAGATTAAGATTCCGGTACCGGGTGGAGATGCTACTTCTCTTCACATCGGAAATACCTTCTGCGTGCTTGGAGCTCTGCTTCTTGGCGGTTGGTACGGCGGTCTTGCAGGTTCTATTGGAATGACTATCGCAGACCTTATGGATCCGGTTTATATTACAGGAGCACCCAAGACCTTTGTACTGAAGCTTTGCATCGGTCTTATAACAGGCCTTGTAGCCCACAAGATTGCAAAGATCAATGAGACGAACGACAAGAAATACGTATTCAAATGGAGTCTGATCGCTTCTATTGCAGGTCTTGCTTTTAATGTGATCGCAGATCCCATCGTTGGCTATTTCTATAAACAGTACATTCTTGGTCAGCCCCAGGAAGTAGCGAGCATCCTTGCGAAATTAAGCGCCGGTGCTACATTTGTAAATGCAATTGTATCTACAATCCTGGTTGTGATTATTTACAATGCAGTTCGTCCGGCTCTTATTAAGGCAAATCTGATTCACGTACATGTAGCTGCAGCGAATGCGAAATAAGAAGAAAATAACCTTCTGGAAAAGTCAGAATATGAGATAAGTGAAAGCTCTGGAATGTCTGAACCGTGTACCGCCATTGAAAGTCAGATTTAGAATCTGACGATAGGAAGCGAGTTCAGGCAGTCCGGAGTTTTTTTTGTGTTGTTAATGAGACTGAGATGTCTGTTAAAAAAAGAAGATGAATGGCTGGCAGTTTATAAAATTTTAAGATTAGTGAAATTTTTATGACTTTTTCTCAGAACCCCTGGAAACACTGGCAAATTGAGAAATTGTGTGCTACAATGTTACCTAAATCGCAAAAGCAAAGGAGTAGTGCTATGAGTCTGGCAGTAGTAACCCTGAAAAAGGGAGAAGGACGTCTTTTGAAATCCGGCGGAATGTGGATTTTTGATAATGAAGTAGCTTCTATTATGGGAAGCTTTGTAAATGGAGATATTGTACTGGTTCATGATTTTGACGGATATCCTCTGGGAAGAGGATTTATCAATACGAATTCCAGGATTGTGGTACGTCTTCTTTCAAGAGATGAGAATACTGTGATCGATGAGGAATTTTTTGAGAAAAGAGTGCGGGATGCATGGGAGTATCGTAAGAAAGTAACGGATACTTCAAGCTGTCGCGTGATCTTCGGAGAGGCAGATTTTCTGCCGGGTTTTATTGTGGACAAGTTTTCTGATGTGCTGGTGGTACAGTCCCTTGCACTTGGAATCGACCGTTATAAAGAGATGCTGGTGGAACTTCTGAAGAAAGTTCTGGCAGAGGATGGTATCCGGATCTGCGGCGTTTACGAGAGAAGTGATGTGAAAGTACGTAAGCAGGAGGGAATGGAGCCATATAAGGGCTTTATTGGTGAAGAGTTCCCTACTTTGGTTGAAATTGTAGAAAATGGTGTAAAATATCAGGTGGATGTAAAAGACGGTCAGAAGACAGGATTTTTCCTGGATCAGAAATACAATCGTCTGGCAATCCAGAAGCTTTGCAGGAATGCCAGAGTTCTGGACTGTTTTACCCATACTGGTTCTTTTGCTTTAAATGCAGGATATGCAGGAGCGAAAGAAGTAACTGGTGTGGATGCTTCACAGCTTGCAGTTGATCAGGCTACAGCCAATGCAGCTTTAAACGGACTTTCTGATTCTGTAAAATTTATCTGTGAGGACGTATTTGATCTTCTTCCGAAACTGGAAGAGAAAGGCGAGAAATATGACGTGGTAATTCTGGATCCACCTGCATTTACCAAGTCAAGAAGTTCTGTTAAGAATGCAGTGAAAGGCTATCGTGAGATCAATCTTCGTGCCATGAAACTGGTGAAAGACGGCGGCTTCCTTGCAACCTGTTCCTGTTCACATTTTATGGATTACCAGCTTTTTACCCAGACCATCGGTCAGGCAGCCAGGAATGTGCATAAACGTCTCCGTCAGGTAGAATATCGCACCCAGGCACCAGATCATCCGATCTTATGGTCTGCTGATGAATCTTATTATCTGAAATTTTATATTTTCCAGGTCTGCAGCGACAGATAGGAATAGACGGAATGATTGTTGGTTGTTTTGTGAACCGTAATAGTGAATGTACAGAATCAGGAATAGGGAAATAATATAATAACATAAGAGAGACAGAAACTTATTTCAGGAAGATAAGTTCACAAGAAAGAAGGTATTTTATTGAAAGAAAAATTTATGAGATTTATGCAGGGACGAAACGGAGTAGATCAGTTCGCAAGATTCACTATGGGAGTAGCACTGGCTGCTATTGTGCTCACCTTATTTACTGGGACCAGAAGTGGAATCGGCGCATTTCTGGATCTGTTTGGAATGGCTGCCATTGTTTATACTTATTTCAGGATTTTTTCAAAAAATATTTCCAAACGTTATCAGGAGAATCAGAAGTATCTTCAGATGACGGATAAGCTAAGAGCCCGTTTCCAGAAAGAGAAGCGAATGATGAGCCAGCGCAAGGACTATCATATTTACAGCTGTCCTGGCTGCGGTCAGAAAATCCGTATTCCCAGAGGCGGATTTAAGAAAGTGGAGATTGAATGTCCCAAGTGTCATACCAAATTTATAAAGAGGCGCTGATATGTTTGGATATATTGTAATGAACAAGCCGGAGATCAAGATGAAGGATTTTGACATGTACAGAACCTTTTACTGCGGACTCTGCAGGGAACTGCGTGAGAAATACGGGATATCCGGCCAGATTACATTAAGCTATGATATGACTTTTGTGATCATGCTTCTTTCCGGCCTTTATGAGCCAAAGACGTACAAGGGCACTACCAGATGCATTCTTCATCCTGTGAGAAAACAGCCAGTTCGAAAGAATGTGATGACAGAATACTGTGCAGACATGAATATACTTTTAACTTATTATAAATGTCTGGATGACTGGAACGATGACAGAAAATATGTGAAGCTTGGTTACGCCAGGCTTCTCGAGGGGAAAAATAACCGTCTGTTAAAACTTTATCCAGATAAGGCGAAGCGGATCGTCGAACTTCTGGATGAGCTTTCCGCTTTGGAGAAACAGGGAGAGACAGATATAGACAGAATGTCCGGGATTTTTGGGCATATTATGGAGGAGATTCTTGCTTACAGGCAGGATGAGTGGGATAAAAGCCTTCGAAGAATTGGCTTTTATCTTGGCAAATTCATCTATCTTCTGGATGCATATGATGATGTGGAAGAAGATGTGAAAAATAAAGATTACAATCCTTTCGCAGAAAAATATACAATGGAAGGGTTTGAAGGGGAAGTACGCCAGATCCTTATGATGATGATGGCAGAAACCTGCAGAGAATTCGAGAAGCTTCCTATTATTAAATATGGGGATATTCTTCGGAACATTTTATATTCCGGTGTGTGGTGCCGCTTCGAGGAAGTGAGCAGGAAACGCAAGGAAGAACGGGAGAAAGAACATGTTGGATCCATATAGCGTACTGGGAGTTTCCAGAAATGCAACAGATGAAGAAATAAAGAAGGCATACAGAAAGTTAAGCCGGAAGTACCATCCGGATGCGAATATTAACAATCCAAACAAAGATCAGGCAGAAGAGAAGTTTAAGGAAGTACAGCAGGCATATGAGCAGATCATGAGAGAACGCGAGTATGGAAGCAGTGGTGGATCTTCCGGCGGATACGGTAGTTATGGATATGGAGGATTTGGCGGCTTTGGAGGACAGCAGCGCCAGAGCACTTACGAAGATGAGGAAAGTGTGCGCAGACGTGCAGCAGCTAATTTTGTTCAGAGCGGACATTATCAGGAGGCTATGAATGTGTTGAATTCCCTTTCCCAGAAGAATGGAGAGTGGTATTATATTTCCTCCATGGCGAACATGGGAATGGGGAATAATGTAAAAGCGTTGGAGCATATTCGTGAAGCTGTGCGCCAGGAGCCGAATAATCAGCAGTACCGTATGCTCCTGAACCGGATGGAAGGTGGCGGAAGCTGGTATGAGACACAGCAGGGACCGTTTGGAGGAATGCCGGTGGCAGGGGATGATATGTGCCTGAAGCTTTGTCTGGCGAATGCGCTTTGCGGAATGTGCTGTCCGGGAAGCGGAGTGCTGTGTTGTTGATAAAGTAGAAGTTTATGATACTGTACCGTGGAGAAGGATGCCATTGTACAGTATTCTTTTTTGAGGTGTTTTGATGTTACCAGAGAACAGTAACCTTTGAATGACAGATTTTGTTAAAAATCAATTGACAAGAAAACTCGCACGTATTAAACTGTTAAAGCGTGAAATAGATATAGATACCGCAGACGTGAAGCATCTGACGTTCGTATGGGATAATACAGCTTTTGGGGGCTGCATGACCATTTGTGGGGATTGTGCATCTGGCGTGCGGTAGTATAGGAGGAATCAGATAATGAGTATTCGTATTGGTATCCTGGGATACGGTAACCTGGGACGTGGCGTAGAATGTGCGATCAAACACAATCTTGATATGGAACTGGTGGGAGTTTTTACCCGTCGTGCTCCTGAGACTGTTAAAATTCTGACAGAGACAGCGAAGGTATATTCTGTAGATGATGCTGAGAAGATGAAAGACCAGATTGATGTTATGATTCTTTGCGGCGGAAGTGCTACTGACCTGCCAGAGCAGACACCTAAGTATGCCCAGTGGTTCAATGTGGTAGACAGCTTTGATACCCATAAGAGAATCCCGGAACATTTTGCAAATGTGGATAAAGCGGCTTCTGAGAACGGTCATGTGGGAATTATTTCTGTAGGCTGGGATCCGGGAATGTTTTCCCTGAACCGCATGTATGCAAATGCAATCCTGACAAACGGCAAGGATTACACATTCTGGGGAAAAGGTGTAAGCCAGGGACATTCTGATGCAATCCGCCGTATCAAAGGAGTAAAAGACGGCAAACAGTACACCATCCCAGTTGAGTCTGCTCTGGAAGCAGTAAGAAGCGGAAAGAATCCGGAGCTTACTACAAGAGAGAAACATACCAGAGAGTGTTTCGTAGTAGCTGAAGAAGGCGCTGATCTTGCAAGAATTGAGAATGAGATCAAGACTATGCCGAACTACTTTGATGAATACGATACCACAGTACATTTTATTCCCGAAGAGGAACTGAAGCGTGACCACAGCGGAATTCCGCACGGTGGATTTGTAATCCGCACAGGCAAGACCGGCTGGAACGATGAGAACAGTCATGTGATCGAGTACAGCCTGAAACTGGATTCCAATCCGGAATTTACTTCTTCTGTAATTGTTGCATATGCCAGAGCTGCATACCGCATGAACCAGGAGGGACAGAAGGGCTGCAAGACTGTATTTGATGTTGCACCTGCTTACTTAAGCGCTCTGAGCGGAGAAGAATTAAGAAAACATCTGTTATAATCACTTTATAACAGGAATATTACAGAATTTATAAAAGGACAGTTCTTTTACATTGTGTGGGACTGTTCTTTTTTTATGGAAAATACCTTTGAAATCATTGCTTTTAAAGAAAAATAATACGAAAATATTGTGAAAACTTTACAGAGTTTTACTTTCGGGTTGACGATAGATGGAAACTGTAATATAATGAGCTACATAAAGCTGTAACAACTTTGTAAAAACTTGAAGATGATAATAACAGGGGTTGTGTTTGCTGGACTGCAGTATTACCTGTGGACAGCAACAGATTAATTAAAAAGGAAGGTAAGTATGCAAAACAAATGTAAAAAATTCAGACTTTGGAGTATCCTGCTGCTGGTAATGCTTATGGCAGCCGGTTTTACATGCCATAGTACATCAAGAGATGTACAGGCTGCCACGAAGAATGGATTCCGTACAGTAAAAGGGAAAACATACTACTATAAAAACGGCAAGAAAGTCAAAGGATGGCTTACCTTGAACGGTAAGAAATATTATTTTAATAAATCTACCGGTGTTCAGGTGAAAGGCTGGGTGAAAGATAAAAAGGGCAGAAAGCGTTATTTCACAAGCAAAGCAGGTGTTATGGTAACTGGATGGCTTTCCAATTCCAAGAGACAGCGTCGTTACTTTGCACCATCAACCGGATACATGAAGACAAAGTGGCTGAAGCTTGGCGGAAAGACCTATTACCTTTACGCTAAGTCAGGCGTTGCAGCTACCGGTTTTGTAAAGGACAGCAAAGGAAATATCCGCTATTTTTCCAAGACAGGAATTATGGCTACAGGATGGTTGACAAGTTCCTCCGGAGTGAAGCGGTATTTTGCCAGCACTTCTTCCACTTCGACCAATGGAATTATGGCAGTTGGATTTAAGACCATTAACAA
Organism: Ruminococcus sp. RTP21484sp1_RTP21281st1_A8_RTP21281_210402; assembly: GCF_040914025.1. NCBI lineage: Bacteria > Bacillati > Bacillota > Clostridia > Eubacteriales > Oscillospiraceae > Ruminococcus > Ruminococcus sp. RTP21484sp1_RTP21281st1_A8_RTP21281_210402. The sequence continues at coordinate 15,125 of NZ_JBCPGE010000010.1, read as the reverse complement.
TGTTACATATTATTTCTACAGTGGCTCCGGTGCTATGGCAACCGGCTGGGTAGAGAATACAGATAAAGGTACCAAGTACTATTTTGACCCTACTACAGGAGCTATGTATACAGGTACACAGACAATTGACGGTGTTACTTATGTGTTCTCTGACACTGGTGTATGCCAGGGTGAGAAGCAGAATGACCCTACACCAGATGGAAATACAGGAAGCAAAACGATCAAGAACTATCTGGCAGGAGCATTGATGCCAGTAGGAAAGGCTCTTTATGTATGGGGCGGCGGCTGGAATGATTCTACCAGAAAAGGTCTGAGCGATACCATGACCAACTGGTACAATAAATGGTCAGCTAATCCCTCTGGATATGACTACAATAATTATCGTGATCTTTCCACCTCGAACCGTGCGAAGGGCTTTGACTGTTCGGGCTTTGTAGGCTGGTCCGCTTACCAGGTAATGCAGACTCAGTCAGGCGTAGGTTATGGATACACAGTGGTATCTGGTGAGATCGGAAGCTATTACAAGGGCAAAGGATGGGGTACAATTGTAAACCAGTCCTACCTGTCACAGAATGGCTGGGAGCTGAAGCCTGGCGATATCGGATACAATGATGGTCATACATGGATCGTTCTTGGTCAGTGCAGTGATAAGAGTGTTGTTATCATCCACTCTACTCCGCAGGCAGGTGTCCAGATTTCCGGAACTACCACACCTACAGGAAGCTATTCCAGTGAGGCTGTAGCCCTTGCGAAGAAGTATATGTCCTTGTATTCCGGATACAGTATTTTTAATTATCATCCATCTGTTGGAAACTATATTCGAAATGGTAACTATCTGAGATGGAATGGAAATACACTTTCTGATCCGGATGGTTATTATAATATGACAGCAGATCAGATTCTGTATGACCTGTTTGGAAAATAATAATTATATGGAAGAGAACCAGTGGAAACGCCGGTTCTCTTTTTTTATGCTATAGGAAATTACGTTGGAATTCCCTATAGCATAAAAAAGCCCTGCCGGGCAGGATCCAGAAGCGGCGGAAAGGTAGATGTCGCTTATAGCGACCCGCCGCAGGCGGAGAATCCTGCAAAGCAGGATTCTTTCTTGTGGAAAAAAGCTTAATTCAAACGAATATATTACGAAATGTTACAGAAATTTAAAATTTATTGCAAATTAGGGTTGAAATCTTTGCAAGGGTGTGTTAATATGTAGCAAGATTGAATGAAATATTGCAAACATATTACAAATTAAGTTATTTTAGATTATCAAAATGATTAACGAGGGTGATGAAACATGAAGAAAAGAATTGTATGTCTGACACTGGCAATTTTAATGTGCGGCTCACAGGCTGTAAGCGTAATGGCTGACCGTGAGAGTGACTTAAGAGAAGAGCAGGCTTGGACAAGTCAGCAGCTGGATGCTACATATGCACGTATGAGTGCTCTGTGGGATCAGAAGCAGCAGCTTGAGAGTCAGATCGAATCTTTGAATTCTGATCTTGTAAATGTGATGGTTTCCATTCAGACTCTTGAGAATGATATCGCTTCCAAGGAAGCAGAAATTGAAAAAACACAGGGCGACCTGACCAAGGCACAGAATGCCAAGGATAAACAGTACAGCGCCATGAAGAAACGTATCCAGTATCTTTATGAAAAAGGTGGAAATAATGCATGGTTCCAGATGATGTTAAATGCAGATAACCTTGCAGACCTTCTTACCAGAGCTGAGTATACACAGCAGATGTATGAGCAGGACAGAGAGAGCCTTCAGAAATATGCAAGAACAATTGAAGAGGTTCAGAAGTTAGAAGAACAGTATGAGCAGGAGAAGGCTGATTTTGAGACCATGAAGGAAGAATATGAGGCTCAGCAGTCTAACCTTCAGTATCAGTTGGATGTAACCCGTGCGAACAGTGCTGATTGCGAGAACGAGATCGCATATGCACAGCAGCAGGCTACTGAGTATGCGAACCTTCTGGAACAGCAGCAGGCAGAAATTGAGCAGCTTGAGGCAGAACGTATTGCAGCAGAAGAAGAGGCAAGACGTCAGGCAGAGGCAGAGGCCGCAGCAGCTGCAGCAGCCCAGGAAGCAGCTCAGAATGGAGATAATTCTTCAGAAGATGTTCAGTATGATGAAGATGGAAATGTTGTAAGTGGTTCTTCTGATGGATCTTCTGATTATGAATATGATGAGTATGGTAATGTAATTGATACTGACAATACAGTTGATTACAATTCCGAGGCAAGCAGCTCCGACAGTTCCTCAGATAGTTCTTCTGACAGTTCATCAGCCAGCAGTTCTTCAGGTTCCGGCTCTTCTGTTGTATCCTATGCAACACAGTTTGTTGGAAACCCATATGTATGGGGTGGAACAAGCCTTACCAGTGGTGCTGACTGCTCTGGCTTTGTGCAGAGTGTATATGCAAACTTTGGCGTAAGTCTTCCAAGAACATCTTATGAGCAGCAGAATGCCGGATATGAAGTATCCTATGCGGATGCTCAGCCAGGCGACCTGATCTGCTATGGCGGACATGTTGCAATTTATATGGGAAATGGACAGATTGTCCATGCATCCAATGCCAGAGATGGCATCAAGGTCAGCGATAATGCTGCATACAGAACGATTACTTCTGTAAGACGTCTTGTGTAATCTGAATAAATGAATTTGTGAGCCCTTTCCGGAGATGAAAATCCGGAAGGGGCTTTTTACTGAAAATAATGTGGAAAAGTAAAGAAAAAAGAAGTATAGTAAGAATAAAAGTATTGTCTGAAAATCGTAACATAAATATTTCGTATAGCCAGATGAGAGGTGGAGAAAAATGCTTAGCCATTATCAGATGAAGGAAATTCCATATTTAAGAATATTAGGAAGAACGAATGGCAGTCTGGAACCGGTAACACTATTTTGGACCGCTTCCGGAATTGAACTGAATGTAAAAGCAACAGAAATATGGGTGAAAATCCGCTCCGATTATGATGTTTTTGAGCCATGGGTGGATGTGATCGTAGACGGCGTATTGTCCCAACGGCTTATGGTAAATAAGGGAGAACAGGAAATCTGCCTTTTCCGTAATATGGAAAGGGATAAGGTAAGAAATGTAAAGCTTCTTCGTGATACCCCTGCGTTTCCCACAGATGAAAAAACATTGCTTCAGCTTCTGGAGGTTGAAACTGACGGTGAGTTTTTACCTCTTGAAACACCAAAGCTCAGATTGGAGGTAATAGGGGACAGCATTACCTCTGGTGAGGGCGGCAGCGGTGCAGGAGAAGAAATGACATGGAATTCCTTTTGCTTCAATGCCGTGGATAATTATGCATATATGGCAGCAAAAGAACTGGGCGCGGTGTACAATTGCATCAGTCAGAGCGGCTGGGGCGTTTTCTGTTCCTGGGAAGGCAATGAGCAGCAGGCAATCCCGCTATATTATGAGCAGGTGTGCGGTCTTTTAAATGGAGAAAGAAACAAACAACTGGGTGCTATGGAAAAATGGGATTTCCAGAAGTTTCAGCCTGATGTGATCGTGGTGAATCTGGGGACAAACGACAGCAGCGGCACGAAGAATATGGACAGGGTTGGAAAGGCTGTGGAAGACTTTTTGAGAAAACTGCGCGTATGTAATCCGGAAAGCTATATTCTGTGGTGTTATGGAATGCTTGGAGATGAGATTTTGCCTACGCTTGAGAAAGCGGTGGGGAATTATAAAAGAAAAACAGGGGATGAGCGCGTGGAATTTGTGAGGCTTCCGGATACACAGGAAGGAGAATTTGGATCAAGGCAGCACCCTGGGCACAGATCTCATGAAAAAACAGCGAAAATCCTGGTGGAGAAGATTCTGGAGAAGCTGACGCTGCTGTTCACGCCGTGACAGCACCATCAGGTTGATAAAAAAATAACAAAAAATCCTTTCAAAGGGTTGACAAAGACAGTGACCGGTGGTAATATGATGTCAGTATAATTCCATAGTGAACATATTAAGTGCTGACAGCTATAAGCTGGCAGAAAGAGGGAATCAGGTGAGAAACCTGAGCGATCCGGTCACTGTAACAGAGGAGCGAATCTCATAGTCCATTGTGCTTACGCATGAGAAGGAGAGAGGAAGTGATGATTCTGGAGCCAGGAAACCTGCTTGGTATGGCGAGGTTAAACTTCCGATGAAAGTGTAACAACCAGTTTTGGGGAATCCGCAGCCCTGAGATGTTGTCCGCTTTTGTGAGTGGACATTTTTTATGGAATGATCGCCTGTTCAGAAGAATTATACAGATTAAATGGCAGGCGATACTACTTCGGATGAAACCGTTCCCTCCGCGTATATATGAACGGATCATATTCTACCCCGGAGTAGCATCGCTCCCTCTTAAATAATGATGATTCAGAAGCCGCATATGCGGTATTTTTTTTACACTTTTCCTGAGCCTGTTTGTAGAATTATTCCCGTAATCTCCTGCAGGGTGTGACGCACATCTTACAGAAAGCCTTTTTTAAACACGCTCTGGCCGTATTCTATTCCTGTAAGCGGGATTCTTTTTTTGCATTTGATTTTGGGGCATTACGAAATAGAATATAAAGAATATTTTGTTTTGAGCTGTATGAGATAAGGAGAGAAATATGGAGAAAAAATATTGGGAAGATAAAGAATACGCTTATTTCAGTCATAAGAAATGTGAGTATTTTCCATGCCATAAAGGAGCTGATCCAGAGGACTTTAACTGTCTGTTCTGCTATTGCCCGCTTTATGCCCTTGGAGACAAATGCGGCGGAAATTTCAAATATAATGAGAAGGGATTTAAAGATTGTACGAATTGTCAGCTCCCTCATAAGAAGAAAAACTACGGTTATGTGACAGGAAAATATCAGGAACTTGCTGCGATGATGCAGAAAGTAAGAGAAGCAGATCATAAAAATGAAAATGAGTAATCAAAGAAATAAGTATAAAAAACTCTCCGGAATATATACGAAGTTAAGCTTACGTATTTATATTTCTCGGAGAGTTTTTGCGTAATGCAAAATTCCATTGGAATTCTGCAAGCTGGATCCTTTTTATCGTATGCTTAACAGCATCTTTAATTTCGGAATCTGGTTGTTAAGAATCAGACCCTCTGGAAACATAGCATTATGAACGAAATCAGCGGCATAAGTGAAGTCTCCAATATGCTCTGTTCCATGACTGTCACTGGAAAGAACGATTGGAACCAGATACTTCCGGCAGCAGGACAGGATCTGCGCGCAGTTGGCATGGGTGTCGCCCCGATATCCGTAAGGCGCCAGGGAAGCTTCGTTGATCTCAAGGAGAACACCGTTTTCACCGGCAGCCTTTACAACTGCGTCGTAATCTATGTCATACTGGGGATTATCAATGTGTCCCAGGATCTTTATAACCGGATTCTTCATTACGTTCAGAAAAGCAGCAGTATTTTCTTCCCTGGTCTTTGGCCGGAAATTCTGATAATGCATGCTGGCGATTGCGTAGTCCAGCTTATCAAGAAGCTCCTGTGGCAGATCTGTTTTTCCATCGGTATCCAGAATGTTCAGTTCAATTCCATATAATAATTCCACATCGAACCGCTTCCTGGGCGAATAGATCAGGCTTCGGAAATAAGAAGAAGTTCCGGCAGCCAGAGTGGCTGGTCCGTGGTCTGTGATTCCAAGAAGCTTCAGCCCTTTTTGAGAAGCAGCCTTTGCCATGTCGCTGATGGTGCAGGTTGTGCCGTGTCCGCTGGCAATGGAATGTGTGTGTATATCAGAAAGATACATAAAATCATCTCCTAGTCAAGATTACGTGAATATATGCAGCTGGTAATTTCACTATAAAAGTGTTTTGAAAAGCCATTTACAGTTAACTTTAGTATGCCAGAGGGTAAAAAGCATGTCAATCATAAATAAGAAAAAACAGAGAAAACAAATAAAAACAACATTGTAGTACAAGAAAAACCACATATAGCATGCAGAGAAGTGTTGCTTTTTGTTGACACTTGGAAATCAGAAAGGTATAATCAAATTAGAAAATAAAAACTCTTTATTCAGGAGGAGAAAATGGGATACACAGATAATATGTCTCCGGAAATGAAACAGAGAATTGTACAGGAGCTTGTGCCAGGCAAGCAGATTTCCCTGGCACATATCATTGCCAATCCGGATAAGATTCTTTACACCAAGCTGGGTCTTGATCCGTCGCTGGACTACTCAAGAGCGGCCATTGGGATCATGACTGTAAGTCCGGCAGAAACTGCTATCATTATGGCAGATATTGCGATGAAATCATCTGGCATTGAACTGGGGTTTGTTGACCGTTTCAGCGGAAGCCTGATCATCACAGGTACTGTGTCGGAAGTAGAAGCTTCTACCAGCGCAATTCTGGACTATGTGGGAAATAAACTGGGCTTTACTTTATGCCCCATTACAAGGACTTGACAGAATATGAAGAAACTTGTTCTGATCGGTCGCAGCGAGGCTGGAAAAACTACTTTGACCCAGGCCCTGCGTGGTGAAAAAATACATTATCATAAAACACAATATGTAAATAATTTTGATGTGATCGTAGATACGCCAGGAGAGTATGCCCAGACGAAAGGTCTGGGACACGCCCTGGCGTTGTATACATATGAATCAGATGTGGTAGGGCTGCTGGTATCTGCCACGGAACCGTATTGCCTTTTTCCACCTTGCATTACCTGTATGGCCAACCGTGAAGTAATTGGAATTGTTACCAAAATCCACAATCCGGATGCAAATGTAAAACTTGCCACGTCCTGGCTGGAGCTTGCCGGCTGTAAAAAAATATTTTATGTAGACTCCAGGCAGCAGGAGGGCATTCCGGAGATTTTGGAATATCTTAGGGAAGATGGCGATGTAATGCCATGGGAAAAAGATGCCTCTGATCCTGTGAATTAGAAAATACCTGTCAAATGTGGAAAAACAGTAAAACCAGCAAAACCACGAAAAACAACATAGCAATCCAGAAAAAAATCCACATAAAACAACATAAAACAACGGAAAAACCTTGACTTATAATGTGGAATGGTGTAAACTTACAACATAACCTAAAAAGTAACAGGCTAGCTATGCCTAGCCATGATAAGTTACCCGGTGCGGTACTATAACATACATAATCCACCGCACCTGAATGTGCTTAAGGAGGAAAAAAGCATGGTAAACGAATACGAAATCAAAAAACAGATTTGCGACATCGGAAGAAGAATCTATAACCGCAACATGGTTGCAGCAAATGATGGAAACATCTCTGTAAAACTGAATGACAACGAGTTCCTTTGCACACCTACTGGTGTATCCAAAGGTTTCATGACCCCAGAGTTCATCTGTAAAGTAGATGCCAAAGGAAATGTTCTTCAGGCTAACCCGGGATTCAAACCATCATCTGAGATCAAGATGCATATGAGAGTATATGAGAAGAGACCTGATGTAGGATCTGTTGTACATGCTCATCCAATTTATGCAACATCTTTTGCTATTGCTGGTATTCCGCTTACACAGCCAATCATGCCAGAGGCAGTTATCGCTCTTGGATGTGTTCCGATCGCTGAGTACGGTACACCTTCTACAATGGAGATTCCGGATAACCTTGAGAAATATCTTCCATATTTCGATGCTGTTCTTCTTGAGAACCACGGAGCTCTTACATGGAGCACAGATCTGAACGCTGCATACATGAAGATGGAATCTGTAGAGTTCTATGCACAGCTTCTGTATCAGAGCAAGCTTCTTGGCGGCCCGAAGGAATTCGATAAAGAGAACATTAAGAAACTTTATGAGATCCGTCGTAAATTCGGTATGCCTGGAAAACATCCTGCAAACCTCTGTCAGAACAAAGACGGCCTGAACTGCCACAACTGCGGCGGCGCATGCCACAACGAGGACTACAAACAGTTCCCAGGATATCAGTATGATTTCGTAGGTGGAAGTGATGCTCCTGCAGCTGACACTGCTAATGCAGATGCAGAGTTAGTAGCTAAGATCACCAAACAGGTTATGGCTCAGTTAGGACTGAAATAATCAGAAAATATAAAGGCTGGCAGCTGTGGGAAAATCAGGCAGCTGTGGGCAATTGTTAAGGAGGAACAATCTCATGCCAATCAGCGAGAGCATGGTACAGGATATTGTACAGGAAGTTATGGCGAAAATGCAGATTGCAGACGCTCCGGCCGGTAAACATGGAATTTTCACAGATATGAACGAGGCCATTGAGGCTGCGAAAGCTTCCCAGAAGATCGTTCGGAAAATGTCCTTGGACCAGAGAGAAAAAATTATTACCTGCATTCGAAGAAAAACAAAAGAAAATGCAGAAATCCTTGCACGTATGGGTGTTGATGAGACCGGAATGGGAAATGTAGGAGATAAGATCCTGAAACATCATCTGGTAGCAGATAAGACCCCTGGTACAGAAGATCTCAGCACTACAGCATGGTCAGGCGACAGAGGACTTACTCTGATCGAGATGGGACCGTTTGGCGTAATCGGAGCAATCACTCCGTGTACGAACCCAAGTGAAACCATTCTGTGCAACACAATGGGTATGCTGGCAGGTGGAAATACAGTTGTATTTAATCCGCATCCGGCAGCAATCAAAACCTCTATTTATGCGATCAATCTTTTAAATGAGGCATCCCTGGAAGCAGGTGGCCCGGACAATATCGCAGTAACAGTAGAGAAACCTACATTAGAGACAAGCAATATTATGATGAAACATAAAGATATCCCGCTTATCGCAGCAACAGGCGGTCCTGGCGTTGTAACAGCAGTCCTTTCCTCTGGAAAACGTGGAATCGGCGCTGGCGCAGGAAATCCTCCGGCAGTTGTAGATGAGACAGCAGATGTAAGAAAAGCTGCTCAGGATATCGTAAACGGATGTACATTCGATAACAACCTTCCGTGTATCGCAGAGAAGGAAATCGTAGCAGTTGCTTCTATTACAGATGAGCTTATGCATTATCTGGTAAGTGAGAATGACTGTTACCTTGCTTCCAAAGAAGAACAGGATAAACTTACAGCAGTTGTTCTTGCAGGCGGCAAGCTGAACCGTAAATGCGTTGGACGTGACGCAAGAACATTACTTTCCATGATCGGAGTAAATGCTCCTGCAAATATCCGCTGCATCGTATTTGAAGGACCGAAGGAACATCCACTTATCGCTACAGAGCTTATGATGCCGATCCTTGGCGTTGTAAGGGCAAAAGATTTTGATGATGCAGTAGAGCAGGCTGTATGGCTTGAGCATGGCAACCGCCACTCTGCACACATTCATTCCAAGAACATTGACAATATCACCAAATATGCGAAAGCAATCGACACCGCAATCCTTGTTAAGAATGCACCTTCCTATGCAGCACTTGGATTCGGCGGAGAAGGTTACTGTACATTCACAATCGCAAGCCGTACTGGTGAAGGACTTACAAGTGCAAGTACATTCACCAAGAGAAGACGCTGCGTAATGGCAGACAGCCTTTGCATTCGCTGACAGGAGGAAACATAAAAATGGATATGAATAACGTAAATATCGAAGAAATCGTAAAACAGGTTCTTGCTGGAATGGCTGGAACAGCACCGGCAGCTTCTGCATCAGCAGCACCGGCAGCACCAGCTGCAGCACCGGCAGGCGCAATTCCGAAAACTGCACACGTTGCAGTACTTACTGAAAAAGAGCATTTTGATATTAAAGAGTACCCGATTCCGGCAATTGGCGATGACGACATCCTTGTTAAAGTAGAAGGCTGCGGCGTTTGCGGTACTGATGCTCACGAATTCAAGAGAGACCCATTCAACCTGATCCCGGTTGCACTTGGACATGAGGGAACTGGTGAGATCGTTGCCATGGGTAAAAATGTTAAGACTGATACAGCTGGAAAACCGGTTAAGATCGGTGACAAAGTCGTTACCTGTATGATCTTCAAGGATGATCCTGAAATCACAATGTTCGACTTAAACAAGAAAAACGTTGGAGGAGCTGACGTATACGGACTTCTTCCAGATGATAACATTCATCTTAACGGATGGTTCTCTGATTACATCTTTATCAGAGGTGGAGAGTTTGGAAGCACATTCTTCAACGTAAGTGATCTTGATCTGGACTCCCGTATCCTGATCGAGCCATGTGCAGTTCTTGTACATGCAGTTGAGAGAGCAAAAACAACTGGTATCCTTCGTTTCAACAGCAGAGTTGTTGTACAGGGATGCGGACCAATCGGTCTGATCTGTATTGCAGTTCTTCGTACCATGGGTATCGAGAACATCTGTGCTGTAGATGGAAATCAGCAGCGTCTTGATTTCGCTAAGAGAATGGGCGCTACCATGAGTGTAAACTTCATGGAGCACAAAGGAATCGAAGCACTTTCTGAAGCTGTTAAAGATCAGTTTGGCGGACATCTTGCAGACTTTGCATTCCAGTGTACAGGATCACCTGTTGCTCATGCAAACATCTACAAATTCATCCGTAACGGCGGTGGCCTTTGCGAGCTTGGTTTCTTCATCAATGGTGGAGATGCTACAATTAACCCGCACTTTGACATCTGCTCCAAAGAGATCACAATCGTAGGCTCCTGGGTATACACCTTAAGAGATTACGTTACAACATTTGATTTCCTTAAGAGAGCAAATGCAATCGGACTTCCAATGTCTGAGCTGATCACAGACAAGTATCCGCTTGAGGAGATCAATGAAGCATTAAAGAAGAACCTTGCAATGACCGGTCTTAAGATCGCAGTTGTAAATAAATAATTGCCGGATAAAGGAGAATCAAGATGGCAGAAGCTGTAGGAATCTTGGAGGTGTTCGGACTGGCAACAGCGTTTGTGGCGGCCGACGCTGGCTGCAAGGCAGCAAATGTCCATCTGGAGGTTTTTGATAAAAATAAACCTGCAAATGCGGACAGTCTGCCGGTACCGCTCCTTGTCTGCATCAAGTTCCGCGGAAGCGTTTCTGATGTAACAGAGGCTGTGGAAGCTGGAATCAGAGTAGCAGAGAGTATGACCGGTGTGGTACAGCACTACGTAATACCAAATCCGGAACCCGGTACACAAAAAATGCTGAAAATCAGCGCACTGGATAAGGATTAATGATTGCTAACCAGTGAATTTAAGTCTATAATAAAAATGAACAAAGTCATGCGGAGCATGGCAGGTACCTCACAGCAAGTACGCTGGAGCGTACTTGAAAAGTCGAGATATATCAGGAGGAATTCATCATGGCACAGGAAGCTTTAGGAATGGTAGAAACCAGAGGACTTACAGCTGCAATTGAGGCAGCAGATGCAATGACAAAAGCAGCAGAGGTTACACTGGTTGGTACAGAGAAAATCGGATCCGGTCTTGTAACTGTTATGGTTCGCGGTGATGTCGGAGCTGTTAAGGCAGCAGTTGAGAGTGGAAGCGCAGCAGCATCCAGACTTGGAGAGCTTGTAGCTACACACGTAATCCCAAGACCTCATACAGATGTGGAGAAAATCCTTCCAAGCATCTAATGAACTATAAGGAGTTCGCTCATGAGTAAATCATATGGTTTTATTGAAATCACAGGTGTTGTAGCGGCCATGGATGCCCTGGACATTATGTGTAAAACGGCAGACGTTGAGCTGGCGTCATGGGAGCGTAAGCTGGGCGGACGACTGGTGACCATTATTGTACAAGGCGATGTGGCAGCTGTTACAGAAGCTGTGGAAGCGGCAGCAACAAATGCCATCAAGAAACCGGCAAGCTATGCAGTAATTGCCAATCCCCATGAGGAAATCGTCAAAATGGTGGAGCTTAGCGCAAGTCGATGGAGAAAGAAAAAGGGGGATGAATAATGGCTGACGAAGAAAAGAAAGAGACAGCGAAAAAAACAGCCCCTAAAAAGGCAGCCGCTCCGAGAAGAACGGCCAGAACAACCAGAGCAAAAGCAGCAGAAGTAAAGGCCGAAGAGCCGAAGACCACTGCAGCTGACAAAGAGATTACAGAAACCAAACATACAGAAGCTGAGAAACCAGCAATTCATAAGGAGGAAAAAATCATGACACAGGAAGCATTAGGAATGGTAGAAACCAGAGGACTTACAGCAGCTATCGAGGCAGCTGACCAGATGTGCAAAGCAGCTAACGTTGCATTAGTTGGAACAGAGAAGATCGGATCCGGTCTTGTAACTGTTATGGTTCGTGGAGATGTTGGAGCAGTTAAATCTGCAGTAGAGAGCGGAAGCGCAGCAGCATCCAGACTTGGAGAGCTTGTAGCTACACACGTAATTCCGAGACCTCATACAGATGTTGAGAAAATCCTTCCAGTTCTGAAATAATATAAAAGTCCCAGATAGCAGCCATGAATGAGCTGTGCTTGCATGAGCGAATTCATGGATGCTCCTTACTTTTATAATGTCTGCTATGGCAGACATTACCGAATTTCAGGAAGAAAGCAGGTGTACTTTTGGAAACCAATAATGTTGAGCTGATTACCAGAATGGTACTGGATGCTCTCAATAAAAAAGAAGAAAAAGGCAATGGCTTCATGGTGCCCATCGGAGTTTCCGCAAGACATATCCACCTGACGCAGGAACATGTTGAAGCTTTATTTGGACCAGGATATCAGCTCACCAAGAAGAAAGAGCTGATGGGCGGACAGTTTGCCTCCAATGAGACAGTAACTATCGTTGGACTGAAGCTCCGTGCAATTGAGAATGTACGTATTCTCGGACCGGTCCGCAAGGCTTCACAGGTTGAAGTATCAGCTACAGACGCAATCAAGCTTGGTATGAAAGTACCGGTGCGTGAGTCTGGAAATGTTAAGGGAAGTGCTCCTATTGCAATTGTCGGACCGAAAGGTGCGATTTATCTGAAAGAGGGATGTATCGTAGCAATGCGTCACATTCATATGTCCCCGAAGGATGCCCAGGCAGCCGGTGTGAAGGATGGAGATATCGTATCTGTTAAGGCAGACAATGAGAGAGGAACCATTTTCAATCAGGTGAAGATCCGTGTAGACGACAGCTTTACACTGGAGATGCACATTGATACAGATGAAGCAAATGCAGCAAAAATTGCCACAGGCAATACAGTTACAATTATAAAGTAATGTTTTGGAAATCATTTCCTCATTACTAAAATAAAGTGTTCAGCCATGCTGGTTCTGAAAATGACAGATGCATGGCTGAACTGATATAAAATTTGGAGGTTCACATGATAGTTGGCAAGGTAGTAGGAAGCGTTGTTTCCACAAGAAAAAACGAAAAGCTGATCGGCAATAAGTTTATGATCGTGGAACCGGTTCATCACATGAAAGGTGACCTCAGTCAGATTGTTGCGATCGATATTATCGGTGCAGGAATCGGAGAATATGTATTGGTGGCACAAGGAAGCGCGGCAAGAATTGGCTGCGGCGTAGAAACAGCACCGGTAGATGCCGCCATTGTAGGTATCGTTGATGACGGTGCAGGATTGGAGTAACGCCATGGATATCAAAGAATTACAGAATATTATACAGGAGAATGGTGTAGTTGGTGCCGGTGGTGCAGGATTCCCTACATACATGAAGCTGACAGATAAAGCAAATACCATTCTTATGAACTGTGCAGAGTGCGAACCTTTACTGAAATTACACAGACAGTTATTAGAGAAGCACGCTTACGAAATAATGAAAACCTTCCATATGGTTCAGGAAACAGTTGGAGCTTCTGAGGCCATTATTGGAATCAAAAAATCTTATGTTCAGACAGTAAATGCTCTGAAACAGCATATCGAAGAGTTCCCGGGAATGCGCATCCACCTTCTGGATGAAGTGTATCCGATGGGAGATGAGGTTGTACTGATCTACGAAGCAACTGGTAGAGTTGTAAGACCTGGCGGACTTCCTATTGAGCAGGGAGTTGCTGTGTTTAACGTAGAGACATTGTATAATATATACCAGGCAGTAGAGAAAAAAGAGCCTGTAACAGCCAAATATGTGTCTGTTGTAGCTGAGGTAAATCATCCGGTAACTGTAAAAGTACCTCTTGGATGTACTATGGATGATGTTGTTGCCCAGGCAGGCGGAACTACTGTAAAAGACCCGGTTTACTTTATTGGTGGACCGATGATGGGAAGAATCGGAAAAGGTTCTGACCCTGTGACGAAGACAACAAATGCGATTCTGGTTCTGCCAAAAGACCATTTAATCGTACAGAAGAAGATGCGGACTTCTGCTATAGATTTAAAACGTGCAGCATCTATTTGCTGCCAGTGTAATACTTGTACAGATCTTTGCCCACGTAACAATCTGGGACATCCGATTGATCCAGCCCGCTTCATGCGTGCAGCTTCCAATCAGGATTTCAGAGATGTTAATCCATACATCAATGCAAGCTTCTGCAGCTCCTGTGGCGTTTGTGAGATGTATGCATGTCCTCAGAGCCTTGCTCCAAGAACACTTCTTGCAGACATGAAGGGCGGACTTCGTAAGGCAGGTATTCGTCCTCCTCAGGGAGTACAGCCAGTACCAGTTAAGGAATCCCGAGAATACCGCAAGGTTCCGGAAGAACGCCTGATGGCACGTCTTGGTCTTACAAAATATGACAAGGACGCACCGATGGACGAGACACTGGTTGATATTCCAAAGGTTAAAATTCTTCTTAGCCAGCATATCGGAGCACCTGCTCAGGCAATTGTAAAAGTTGGAGATCAGGTGACAAGAGGTCAGATGATCGCTTCTCCTGCCCAGGGCTTAAGTGTTGGTATCCATGCAACCATCTCCGGTAAAGTTACCGAGGTGACAGACCGCTGGATCGTAGTTGCAAAGAATTAGAAAGGACGTGCAGAAAATGAGTAAAGCAATCGGAATGATTGAATTCAAAACTACAGCTACCGGCGTTACTGCAGCAGATGCAATGGTTAAGACATCTGATGTAGAAATCGTTGAGGCGCAGACCGTGTGTCCGGGTAAATATATTGCAATTATTACCGGTGATCTCAGTGCGGTAAAAGCTGCCGTAGATACAGCTGTAACAACATATGAGGACAAGTGCATTGACAGTTTTGTACTGGGTAATCCGCACGAGTCTCTTTTCCCGGCTATTTATGGAACTACTCAGGTTGAGGAGATCAGTGCGCTGGGAATTCTTGAAACATATGATGCAGCTTCCATTATTGAGGCTGCAGATCAGGCTGCAAAGACTG
>NZ_JBCPGE010000104.1:0-1004 GCF_040914025.1 Ruminococcus sp. RTP21484sp1_RTP21281st1_A8_RTP21281_210402 | reverse complement strand
ACTGCTTCCTAGCCTCCCACCTATCCTGTACATGCAATACCGGACCCCAGTACCAAACTGGAGTAAAGCTCCATGGGGTCTTTCCGTCCTGGCGCAGGTAACCAGCATCTTCACTGGTACTTCAATTTCACCGGATGCATTGTCGAGACAGCGCTCAAATCATTACGCCTTTCGTGCGGGTCGGAACTTACCCGACAAGGAATTTCGCTACCTTAGGACCGTTATAGTTACGGCCGCCGTTTACTGGGGCTTAAATTCAAAGCTTCGCTTGCGCTAACCTCTCCTCTTAACCTTCCAGCACCGGGCAGGCGTCAGCCCATATACCTCACCTTTCGGTTTCGCATAGACCTGTGTTTTTGCTAAACAGTTGCTTGAGCCTATTCTCTGCGGCCACTTCTCAGTGGCACCCCTTCTCCCGAAGTTACGGGGTCATTTTGCCGAGTTCCTTGACAATGCTTCTTCCGCCGGCCTTAGGATTCTCTCCTCATCCACCTGTGTCGGTTTACGGTACGGGTACGGTATAAACAATAGCGGCTTTTCTTGACGCATGGCTCACGGACTTCGCTACTTGTATTTCGCTCCGCATCACAGCTTCCCATTGACACCCGGATTTGCCTGAGTGTCTGGTACCCTGCTTGCACCGGGCTTTCCATTCCCGGCTTCCGCTTTCCTTACGTGTCCCCACAGTTCTGTCATACCGCAGTACAGGAATCTCCACCTGTTGTCCATCGGCTACGACTCTCGTCCTCGCCTTAGGCCCCGACTTACCCAGGGCAGATCAGCTTTACCCTGGAAACCTTGGATATTCGGCCTAAAGGATTCCCACCTTTATCTCGCTACTCATTCCGGCATTCTCTCTTCCATGCAGTCCACAGCTCCTTACGGTACTGCTTCGTTCCGCATGCAATGCTCCTCTACCGATCCTTTCGGATCCCTTAGTTTCGGTGGTACGTTTCAGCCCCGGACATTTTCGGCGCAGGGCCTCTCGACCAGTGAGCTATTAC
>NZ_JBCPGE010000103.1:0-1053 GCF_040914025.1 Ruminococcus sp. RTP21484sp1_RTP21281st1_A8_RTP21281_210402 | reverse complement strand
CTTCCTTTATCAACTGAATATGATGTCCGATTGCTTCAAGCTGGTCATTCAATTTTTCCAGTTCTGCATGATTTTCCGTTTTCAGTAAATCATCAAATTTATTTTCACGGAATCTGATCAGAATTTCTTCCAACTGGTCTAAAATTTTCTGATGACACGCATCTTCTTTTTTCTTCCAATAAAGTAAAAAAGTCAAAAGAAGCACGCATATCACAGTGCTTACAGCACCGGTCACCATAACCTGATGCCGGAATTGCGAATAAAATGCATTCCCTTTATTCCCCCAGTATCCATATTGCTCCAATAATCGCCTTCCCTGTTCGTTGGTTTCAATATCCTTATCCTTAAGCAATTCCGAAACAGCATCCAGCCCGGAAAATTCTTCCTTTGCAGCAATCTCTGTCATAAGATTCATTTTATATTTATAATCTTCATAAAACACATACGTGGTAAAGCAATTTAATATTGCAAACAATAATATGACAGGTAATACCAAGGAGAGCACTACTGTAATCTTCTTGCGATATCTCTTTGTCACTGCCTTACCTCCTGATTCCATATATACCCAAGACCTCTGATATTCTTTATATAGACCGGTGCAGCCGGATTGTCTTCGATTTTCTCACGGAGTCTTCTGATATTGACAGCGATTGTATTTTCATCCACAAAATCCCCTTCCAGATCAAACACATTTTCCAATATTTGTATTTTTGAAAGAATCTGTTTCGGATTCTGAAGAAAAAAAGTCAGCATTTTCAACTCCGTTTTTGTCAGACTGATTTCACGACTCTTTATCAGGACTTTCATTTCTCCTGCGATAAATACGATATCTCCCGAAATCATCTTTCCGGCTTCCGTTTTCTCCTGTCTGCGGCGGAAATGTGCTTCTATTTTCAAAAGAAGTACCGAAAGACTAAACGGCTTTGTAATATAATCATCTGCCCCTGCTTCATATCCCATGACCTGATCCATCTCTTGATCTAGTGCTGTAAGACAAATAATGTATGTATTATAATTGCATCTCATCCACCTTACAAATTCCAGTCCATTCCC
>NZ_JBCPGE010000102.1:0-1604 GCF_040914025.1 Ruminococcus sp. RTP21484sp1_RTP21281st1_A8_RTP21281_210402 | reverse complement strand
CGTCAGACTGTCTAACAATTAAGAAAAATGCTATAATAAAACTACCAAATACAGTATCGTAGGGGAATTCGTTATGGCATATATTGTTGGCACAGATAGATATCAGACAAGAATGATAACCACTTCATTAGACGACTTAATAAGTAAGGATAATTCTGTCCGAGTAATAGATTCTTATGTAGAATCCTTAGATTTAGAAAATCTGGGTTTTATAGAGTATAGCGGTAGGAATCGAGGACAATCACCTTATCGCCGATCTGATTTATTAAAACTTCATATCTATGGTTATTTAAATAAGATTCGTTCTAGCCGCGCATTGGAAACAGAAGCAAAACGCAACCTTGAATTAATGTGGCTGGTAAACTGCATAACACCTGATCATGGTACTATTGCAGGGTTTGTTCAGAAGAACAATGCTGCGTTTCATAATACATTACGAAATCTTACCCTTATTCTCAAAGGTTGGGGACTCATTGATGGCGAACTGATTGTTATTGATGGAACAAAGATCCATGCTCAAAACAGCAAGCATAATTGTATTACGCAAAGCGGTTTATATAAAAAAATCGAATATGCAGAAGCTCAGATAAATGCATATCTTATGGCAATCGCTAAAGATGAGGTGCCGGCAGATGACCTTACAGATAAACTAAAAACCTATCAAGAGTTAAAAGAACAGTATCTTACACAAAAACAGGAATTAAAAGATGAAGGACTGGAACAAAAGAGTTTGACAGATCCTGATTCAAGAAGGATGAAAAATAACGGTTCATTGGATATCTGCTACAATGTACAGTCTGTTGTAGATGCAAAGAATCATTTCGTTGTAGATATTTCGACGACTAATGATATAAATGATCAAAACCAGCTTTATACTATGGCACAAAAAGCATCCGAACTTTTAGAAAAAGAGTCTTCTACAGTTCTTGCAGATACAGGTTATTATAACGGAACGGAGATAAAAAAATGCGTTGATGCTGGAATGAATGTCTTTATAAAAAAAGCTAAAGCGAATAATGCTACAAAAGATAATGAATTTCGCAAAGAAAAGTTTATCTATAATGGTGAGACTGATGAATACACATGCCCAGCAGGAAATAGATTACGATTTTTTGAAAACACTTCGAAGAATGGTATGAAGTATCGCAAATATAAGTGTACAGACTGCAATTCATGCAAATATAAAAAAGACTGCACTACTTCTTCATCTGGAAGAACGATACAGCGTTGGGTACATGAAGATGTTCTTGAAACTGTGTATAATGAAACACTAAATAATAACGAGGTTTATAAACAGAGAAGATGTATCGTGGAGCATCCATTTGGGACTATAAAAAGGAGCCTCGGATATAATTTCTTTCTTCGACGCAGACAAGAGAATGTTGACGCAGAAGCTGCATCTATGTTTATCGCTTATAACTTTAAGCGATTATTAAGCATGTTTTCAACAGAAGAATTAGTAATGAGGTTTGAATAATGTATGATGTAACAGAGGGGAACACATGTAATTCATGTGAAAAACAAAGATAAAAATGGTATTAAAAAAATCGAAGATAAAAATACCGTCTACATCAGACTGAATTTTTGAATTGTTAGACAGTCTG
>NZ_JBCPGE010000101.1:0-1640 GCF_040914025.1 Ruminococcus sp. RTP21484sp1_RTP21281st1_A8_RTP21281_210402 | reverse complement strand
GAAAAGAAAATAAGGATGCTTATTTCGGAACATCTAAATTCAGAATGTTGCTTTACAGTCCAGGTGGGGTGTAAGTCATTGATTAACCGTAAGAAATTTGAGGCCTTTCTGGATCAGACTACTAGTACATCCATCTAGTTTTTAAAGTGTTGTTGGATATAGCTTTGCCAGTTTAATTCTGGCATCAGCTGTCGTGAACTGCCAGTTTATTTTTACACATTTTGCATTTCGATTCACTGTCCAGCTACGAACCTGTTTTTCAAAACTTTCGAGATCTGGAAATGGTTTTGCAAGTGCCTGGCGGCTCATAACCCCTATTTCTATTTCTGCCATATCCAACCAGCTTCCATGTTTTGGCGTGTAATGCCATTCAAAACGTTTGGTTAAACGGTTGGCTTCTTGTGCTGAAAATGCCTTGTACAAAGAAGATGGCGCATGGATATTTAAGTTATCGGTGACCAATATGATTTTTTTCGCTTTTGGATATAATTCATCTGCCGTATAGCGAAGAATTTCAGCAAAATCAATTGCTGTCCGGGTTTGTTTTACAACAGTTTCCCGTTTTCCTGCCAACGGCTCAGATATCATAAAGATATCTGCAACTCCATTCCGGACATAAACAGAATCCAATTTTTCTGGTTCCCCTGGCTTACAGGGAACCCGTTTTTCTATGATTAGCTGTTTATTCGTTTCATCAATACAAACTACCGGTCTGGACGGATCATATGATCTTTGATATACATCCAGAACATCCTCCATTTTTGCTACGAATTCTGCATCAGCCTGGGGGATGCACCATTCTTTTACAAGCCACGGTTTAATTTCGTTTTTTTCATAACGTTACAGACCGTACTATCAGTGATGTAATCAACAACTTCCAGCCGTATCAGCTCCTCCGCGATAGCCTGCATGGTCCAACGGGAAGCCCCTTCCGGAGGTGTCGAACAGGCAATTGCACAAATCCTTGCTTCTACATCACCTGTAACTTTTCGGTGTCGGTTTTTTTGCTCTTTTCTTCCAAGGGCAGATTCCATACCTTCTGTTACAAAACGCTGGGCAATTCCAGCTATTGTACTATGGGAAGCACCATATGCTTCTTTGATACGGTCATACGTCCAGGAACTATTTTCAGGCTTTTGATCCAGCTTTAGTAAGATTTGAGCATGCTTTATACGATAGCCCTTTCCACCCTTTTGGATGAGAGATTTGAGTTCCTGTATTTCTGTATCAGTAAGTGTAACATGATAACGTGGCATTGCGTATCCTCCAGAACTGTTTTTTGAATGGAGTATAGCAAAAAAACAAGTAACTGTAAACTATTATTACTAGATGGATACTATACTAGAACGAAATATAAAAATCTAGTCAAGCTGGGAATCCCAGAACACTATGCGGCAACAATAGCAAACAGTCGCAGAAAGTATTGGTATATTAGCAATAACAAAGCTGTGATTTGGGCGCTGAATAAAGAAAGACTGATAAACAGTGGCTTTTACGATTTAGCCACAGCCTATCAGTCTGTGCACGTCAACTATTGAAAGCGCCGTATACCGAACGGTACGTCAGACTGTCTAACAATTCAAAAATTCAGTCTGATGTAGACGGTATTTTTATCTTCGATTTTTTTAATACCATTTTTA
>NZ_JBCPGE010000100.1:0-1712 GCF_040914025.1 Ruminococcus sp. RTP21484sp1_RTP21281st1_A8_RTP21281_210402 | reverse complement strand
TAGTCGGGTAAGAGAAGAGCATTACTGTCCTTCCCTCCCCTAAGAACCGTACGTGATAGTTTCCCATCATACGGCTCAAGCCTTATAAAGCCTATTGCTGCCACAATAAGCCGGTTGTATATCATTCGTATACAAATTTGAAATTGCTGTAGGATTTATTTTTGCGTTCAGCGAAGTATTCCATCCAAATTTCATCGTAGGGATTCGCTTCCGCTTTAATACGTGTAAAACGGGTAATGTTTGTGTCGGTTGCATATACTAATGCGAGATAATTATCCTCCGTCAGCTTTTCAGAGAAAGTCCAGCTACGGTTTCCGATTCTGTGGAAATATTTATCTCTTATCCATGCGGCTGGTTTGTTTTTATGTCTACGTCGGCACCATCTCCATAGCGCCTTGAATGTCTGCCAGTCCACATATCTAAATGCAACCGAAGATACGTTATACTTCTGAAAGTTCACCCATCCTCTGATAATAGGATTCAGGCATTTGATCAGATCGGATTGCTTGCCCGTTCGGAACTTCTTAATTGTTCCACGAATTTTACGCATAATTGATTTAACATTCTGTTTTGATGGTTTGGTAAGTAATTTATCCCCATATTTACGAATATTACAACCCAAAAAGTCAAATCCATCGTGTATGTTCGTAATAACTGTCTTTTCATCCGATAATTCTAATCCTCTTTCATGCATGAACTCTTTTACTAAAGGTAGTACCTCGTTTCTTAATAGTTCCTCTGATGCTCCTGTAATAATGAAATCATCTGCATAGCGCACCAGATTTACTTTTGGATTTATCTGTCTACCTTTCGACCAATACCGTTTGAACTTATTCTTCAATAATCTTTCTAATCCGTCCAATACATAATTACACAGCGTCGGTGAAATAGTACCTCCCTGTGGTGTTCCTTGGTCAGTAGCATTGAGTTTTCCCTTTTCCACAAATCCAGCTTTAAGAAATTTGTGCAAAATTTCTTTGTCCATAGGGATATTCTTTTGCATCCATTCATGATTTATGTTATCGAAACATCCTTTTATGTCACCTTCCAACACCCATTCTGGTGCTGTTTTTCGAGCCAAGTCGACAAAACATTGCTCTATAGCGTCTTGAACACATCTGTTGGGTCTGAATCCGTATGAAGTGCCGTCTGCCAGAGTTTCTGTGACTGGTTCCAGTGCCATTTTGTGTAATGTTTGCATTGCCCTATCTTTCATTGTAGGAATACTCAGTGGTCTCTTTTTTCCATTTTTCTTTGGAATGTAGATTCGTCTGAGCGGTTGAGGTTGGTATCCTCTTCTCTGAAGTGTGAATATGGCGTTAAATTTGTCCTCATTACTTATCCAACACACGCCATCTACTCCAGGTGTTCTTTTACCCTTGTTTTCTGTTACTCTTTTTACAGCAATTGCTTTTGCATAAAACGAATGAGTCAGAGTCCATTGTAAGGATTTGATTTTTCCTACTCTGTTCTCCTTTACAGCCTTTGCAATACGCATCTGCAGTTTCTTAACCTCATATTCAGCTGTTCCAAAATCAATATCCTTCCAGCTCTTAATGTGATTTGAAGATGCACACGATTTCTCGTACATTTGCATTTCTCCTTTCAGAAATTCTGCTAATTCTCTTGCAACATAAGACCAGACGGAAGTCTGCCCCCTTTCGGGTGAGTATATTCTCTATCCTTCTCATTACAAGAAGGCATTCGCTTTC